>CANGHE010000008.1 GCA_947453545.1 Flavobacteriia bacterium | reverse complement strand
TAATCTATTGATAGGATTCAAAAAAGCTGAATAATGTTCACTTACAACAAAGGGAATTGATTGAAAAAGAGCCAATGCACCTAATGGAAAAACATGATTCAAATGAACCAAATTAATAGCACCCATTTCATTTTCAGCTATTTCAATTCCGAGTTTATATGCTTTTTTATACGAAAAATATTTTTTAATATTAGCAAAGTATTTACCTTTTTGTTGGGGTATATACAAGATAATAGTTAATAGGTTTTCATTGCGAGAATACTTTATTTCTATATTCTTCAAACCTTTTATAGACTGTATATTTAGAACACTTACTTTGTTGAGTGTTGCAACTGCTTGTGCGTGTTTTTCGATAAAATTTCCATTGGTTTTTTGTACCTTATTTGGATACCAAGAACATAAAAATAGAATGTGATTTAGTTTATTCACGAATGAGAAATCTTATAAATATCCCTCAACTGACTTACAGCGTAGTCAATATCTTCTTTTGTTGTAAACCTTGAAAATGAAAAACGTACATTGGGTCTTGAATTATCTGCATTGATTCCTCTTAATACATGAGAACCCATATTTGCTCCAGATGTACAAGCACTACCACCACTGCATGCTACACCTTTTAAATCTAATGAAAACAACAACATCCCTTGATTTTCAGAAGAAGGGAAACTACAATTGAGTACTGTATATAAACTTTTCGAAGGTTCAATTTCACCGTGGTATTTCATATCCGAAAATAACGCATTCAAACTTTCAATCATATATGATTTAATACCTTGTACATAGTTTTTGTGCTCTTCAATATGGTCACAAGCTAATTCTACTGCTTTTGCCATTCCAGCAATGCCGTAAATATTTTCTGTACCACCACGTAATCCTCTTTCTTGTGATCCTCCTTGAACAAATGCGTGCGTTTTATTCTTTTTGTTGGCATATAAGAAACCAACACCTTTAGGGCCATGCAGTTTGTGAGCTGCGCAAGTAATAAAATCAATATCAAGGTCACTTAAATCTATTGGAATATGGCCTATCGTTTGAACGGTATCCGAATGAAAATAAGCATTATATTGTCTGCATAATTCAGAAACTCGTTTGATAGGAAGTAAGGTACCAATTTCGTTGTTAGCATGCATTAAGCTCACAAGTGTTTTATGACCTCTTTGCAATAGATTTTCTAAATGTGCTAAATCGATATTTCCTTTAGAATCTAATTTTATGTAATCGATAACGATATTATTTCCTTTAGCTACATATTCTACTGTATGTGAAACAGCGTGATGCTCAATTTCACTTGAAATAATATGGGTAACACCCAGACTCTCAATTGCAGAATGAATAGCCATATTATCAGCTTCTGTACCACCTGAAGTAAATATAATTTCAGAAGGCGAACAATGTAAACGTTGTGCTATCGTACGTCTTGATGTTTCAAGTATTGCTTTTGCTTTTCGTCCAAAAAGATGTGATGAAGATGGATTACCGAATTCACTTGAAAGTATGGGTAACATTACCTCTACAACTTCTTTTGCTACAGGTGTTGTTGCTGCGTTATCTAAATATACTTGCATCTAAAATTAGTTTTTTGCCATACACAATTTCATTCGAATCACGCGTTTTGCTGCTTCATCAACTTTAGATTTGAACGATTTGTCTTCTTGGTATTTTTTCAGAATTGCAGTATGAGCTCTACGTACATCTAAAGGCATAAGGATAACATCGCAACCTGCTTCAATTGCTTTCACTTCCGCATTTGGAATACTACTAACACCACCCATATTCATAGCATCAGTAACAACCAATCCTTTGAATTTGTATTCGTTTCGTAATAAGTTTGTTACGATTTCTGGTGATAATGTAGATGGTAATCCTTTTGTATCGTATTTAGGATTGTTTTGCACAGCAATATGTGCTACCATGATTGAAAGTACCCCATCTTGAATTAATTTAGGATAATTACCAATTTCTTTTAATTCACCATCAATCATTTGAAGAGATTTGTGTGTATCTCCCGAAACTAAACCATGTCCTGGGAAATGTTTTGCTGTAGCGATGATACCATTTTTTTGTGTTTCTTGTATAAAAGCATTAGACCATGGAATAATATTCTCAGGAATAGCACCAAAACTTCTGAATCCAACCGTTTTATTCGGTGACATGTCTACAACAGGTGAGAAGTTGTAATTAATCCCAATATCATTCAAATCTTTGGAAATGATCGTAGTATACTTTCTTACCTCATCAATTGTTTTCATTTCATTTGCTTTAATTACTGGGGTAGAACCTGTAATTTTGCGATTTACTAAACTTGGTTCAGCATCAGCAGAGTAAAGGAAAGGCAAGGATTTTTTGTATGGATTTAATTCATTGTAATTCTTGATCCATTCAGTAAACTCTTGTTTAGTACCATTCAACATTAAAACACCACCAATCAAGTTTTCTTTGATTTGTTTTGTAATCTCTTCGTTCGTCAAACCTAGTCTACCAACGGCAGGCATCAATAATTGAGCAATACGAGTTTGTTCGTCAAGAGTTTTGTAAATAGAATCAACATCTTTTGCAAGAGTTTCATTATCTGAAAGAAAATCTTTTATTGTAAAATTATGATTTAATATTGGTTTATATACTATTTTACTTTCGTTGTCAATGGTTTTAGTATTGTTAGTTGATTGTTGAGCACAAGCATTTAGTACTAAAGCTAATATTCCAAAAGTGATTGATAATTTATTCATAAAGATATTTTTTGAATTGTAAATTTAGCTTCTTTAATATTATTGTTTGAGTTGTTTATTTGTTTTTTTAAACAAGGTTATTGACAATAGTAATTAATCTATTAGATTTGTTAATATAAGAACAATTATTATGAAGTTTCAGCTATTATTAATTTCACTTTTTATACTGTTTTCTTGTAAAAAAGAGGTGGTAGTATCTTCTGTAAGTTCAAAAACCGTTTCACCACCTTCAAACTCTACTTCCTTAATAGATTCTGTTGAGTCTGTAAATTTAAAGTTTAATAAAGTGATTAAATATGGTAAATTAATAGATGTATCAGGTAATATTTATCAAACTGTTGTTATTGGGGGGAGAGTTTGGATGGCGGAAAATCTTAGGACTGTAAAATTTAATAATGGTGATGAAATTCCTAGTTTTATTTCTGAAAATACTGATGTTTCATTGGTTGATTCACCTTTATGTTATTGGTCTTTAGATCCGGACTCAACAAAAATTAATTATGCTAATTTATATACTTGGTACGTTATTAATGATAAGAGAGGTATTTGTCCATTAGGATGGGCGGTCCCAACACTGAATGAATGGATGGCTATGATAGACACATTGGGTGGTAATATATTAGGAGGGAAATCGATAAAAGAAGTAGGGTTTAATCATTGGTCCACCACGAATGTAGATGCGACAAATTCATCTGGATTTACAGCTGTTGGATCGGGATATAGAACTAAAAATGGAGAATTATATTTTCAAAATGAAAGTGCTAATTGGTGGACTTCAAATGAATATTTTAATGATTTTGCATGGGTTATTTCGGTAAAGTCTGCAAACAAGTCAGTTGAAAAGTCTAATTTATTTAGCAAAAAAGATGCATTGTCAGTTAGGTGTATAAAAAAATAGATGTAGTTTTTTTATTCAACTTTTTTCTTAAATTTAAGTAGTATAATTCAATTTATGCTATCAAATTATTCTATTAAAAATTGGGTTCAAGAAGATCGACCTAGAGAAAAATTAATTGGAAAAGGGATTCATTCATTAACTAATGCTGAACTTTTCGCAATTTTGTTAGGGTCTGGTCATAAAGAAAAATCAGCAGTTGAGTTAGGAGCAGAAATATTACATTCAGTTTCAAATGATTTAGAATTATTTGCTCGTTTGTCTCTCGAAGATTTATGTAAGTTCAAAGGTGTAGGAGAAGCAAAGGCTATTAGTTTGTTAGCCTGTTTTGAATTAGGAAGAAGACGGAAAATTGTAAATCAAAATATCCCTAGATACGTCAAGTCGTCGGAAGATGCATATTCTATTATCGCACCTCTATTGGGAGATTTGAATGTGGAAGAATTTCATGTTATCTATTTGAATAATGGAAACAAAGTACTGAAAACAGTTAGAATAGCTCAAGGTGGAATAACAGCAACGGTTGTAGATGCTCGGTTAATTTTTAAAATCGCATTTGAAATTTATGCAACAGCTATCATTTTAGTACATAATCATCCTTCAGGCCAATTAACTCCAAGTAGGGCGGATAAAGATTTAACAACTAGGATAGCGGAATTTGGTAAGATGATTGAAATAAATATTTTAGATCATCTAATTGTCACTAGTAATAATTACTTTAGTTTTGCAGATCAAAATATGCTTTAACTATTTATGAAAAAAATCATTACAATTATTGGTGCTAGGCCGCAAATTATAAAAGCTGCAGCAATAAGTCGTGCTATAAAAAATCATTTTAATGATGTAATTGAAGAATTAATTGTTCATACAGGACAGCATTACGACGATAATATGTCCGCAATCTTTTTTGAAGAGTTAGGTATACCACAACCTCATTTTAATTTACAAGTTGGAAGTGCTTCACATGGTCAACAAACAGCAAGAATTATAGAGGGTATTGAAAAATTGATTATTGATGAAAAGCCAAATGGTATTGTTATATATGGAGATACAAATTCAACCATAGCTGCTGCATTAGCTGCTGCAAAAATACATTTACCAATTTTTCATATCGAGGCAGGATTAAGGAGTTTTAATAAATCTATGCCGGAAGAAATAAATCGTATTTTATCTGATCATATTTCTACCGTGTTATTTTGTCCTACAAGTACGGCTATAGAAAATTTGAAAAAAGAAGGGTTTTCAATGGAAAATAATGGAAAAGCTATGATTGATAAACCACATACCTATTTGTGTGGTGATATTATGTATGATAATAGTTTATATTTTTCAGAAGTTTCAGATGAAAAATCTACCATTTTGTCTAATGAATCATTAGTTGACAAAAAATTTATTTTGGTTACTATTCATCGCAATGCAAATACAGATGAAGCTGATCGTTTGAATGCAATTTTTAATGCATTGATGTATATTCAAAATGTAACCGATTATACTATTGTACTGCCTCTTCACCCGAGAACAAAAAAAATGATGGATTCTCTATTATCTACAGAAAATAGAGAACAGCTTAATTCTAATGCAAAAATTAAGATTATTCCTCCTGCTGGATTTCTAGATATTATTGCACTTGAAAAAAATGCAGAATTAATCATTACAGATAGTGGTGGCTTGCAAAAAGAAGCATTTTTCTTTCAAAAACCATGCGTTATTCTTCGACCAGAAACAGAATGGGTTGAGATAGTACAGAATGGTAATGCACTCATAGCAGATGCAAATGAAAAACGCATTGTAGAAGCTGCTAATAGCCTCCTTGTTAAGTCGGATTTTACCTATCCAACGTTGTTTGGTGATGGTAAAGCAGCAGAGTTTATTGTTAGTAAAATCATTGAAACAATTGCTTAAATGATTGTTGTATTTGTAGAGGAAGTAACTGAAAGATTAGTCTATACACTTGATTTTATTTTCAAGGATAGGAAAATTCCTTTTCAAATAACAAATGATCCCGTTTATTATAATTTACTTGAGGGGTTTAAGTTTAATTACTCTAATCAATTGTTTGATAATGGGTTGCATTTACAGCCTTCAGAAGTGTTGTTTTCGGAAGAAATCGTTGATTATCAATTAGAAAAAGCTTTTTTTTATAAAGAAGAATGTATTTCTTTTAATGGAATTTTAGATCCAATTGCTTCAATATTTTACGTTCTTTCAAGGTACGAGGAATATATTATTGCGAAAAGAGATGTTCATGATCGTTTTCAAGCAGTTAATAGTCTACAATATCAATTTGGTTGGTTGCAAAAATGTATCTGTGACCGTTGGTGTGAAGACTTAATATCCTTTATGGAAAGCGAGCACAAGATGCCTCTTTCATCTTATAAATTAGAGACAACAATTGTTCCAACTTTTGATATTGATAATGTTCGTGCATTTGATTGGAAAGAAGGGGTAAGGACATTGTATGGTAAATGGAAGGATTGGATTGGTAAAGACAAAAGAACAGCTATTATTCGTAGAGAGGTACTTCAAAAAACAATGAAAGACCCATATGATACATTTGATTATATAGAAAATATAAAAGATAGAGGGTTTGATGTTAAAGTTTTTTGGTTGATTGGAGACTTTGCTAAATACGATCGGAATGTTTCGAGTTTAGATAATAGACATCGCAAATTAATTGAAAAATTAGCGCAAATTTTGACAGTTGGGATTCATCCTAGTTATAAATCCAATTTAAGTACATTTTATTTAGAAAGAGAAATAGAGCGTCTTGCTGAGATATTATCCTTTAGGCCTGAAATATCAAGACAACATTTTCTGAAAGTTTCTTTACCATTCACATATCGCAATTTAATTAACTATAATCTTTACGAAGATTATTCTATGGGATATGCTGAAGAGGTGGGGTTTAGAGCAGGGACTGCACGTCCATTTTATTTCTTTGATTTGCCTAAAAATCAAATGACAACCTTGCAAATACATTCCTTCTGTTATATGGATGTTACTTTGAATGATTACAAGAAACTTTCTGTAGATGAAGCTCGTAAAATTGTTCAGGAATTGTTACAAGAGGTTCAGATATATGGTGGAGAGATAATTCCATTGTGGCATAATGAATCAATTGGTAATTATGATCGATGGAAGGGTTGGTATGAAATATTGGAGTATACACTGAATTTTAAAAATTACCTAGACTGATGTTTTCAATTGATTTCCCAATCCCTAAAAGCAAATTTGAAATTAATATTGGTGAAAAACTCGTTTTCTTGGGTAGTTGTTTTTCAGAAGATATTGCAACCAAATTTAGAAATGCAGGATTTGATGTCTTGAGCAACCCCTTCGGTATACTTTTTCATCCAACTGCAATTGCAAATGTATTGTTATTAGATAATTTTGAAAACACGGTTTTTGAGCGAGATGGATTGTGGTTTTCTTGGGTTGCTTCTTCAACCGTTTATAGCACTACTAAGTCTGGACTTATTTATTTATTAGAAGATCAACAGAATTTATTGATTCAATATTTAAAGATATCAACGTGTGTATGTATAACTTTGGGTACTGCGTTTGAATATCAACTTATTGAAAATAATTTGGTAGCTGCCAATTGTCATAAAATGCCAGCATCACTGTTTGATAAAAAAATAACTTCATTGTACGAATTGGAGAGAGTTTGGGGACTAGCAATAGCTAAAATTCGAACATTCAACCCTACAATTAATATTGTTTTTACAGTAAGTCCTGTGCGTCATATCCGAGATGGTATTGTTGAAAATAATAGAAGTAAATCACGTTTGTTTGAGTTAATTTCTGCGCTTGAAGTAGATAATATTAACTACTTTCCGTCCTATGAAATTGTAATAGACGAGTTACGAGATTATAGATTTTTTAAAGCAGACGGTGTTCATCCAAATGAACTTGCAGTAAATTATATTTGGGAAAAATTCATGTATTGGATAATTAGTAAGGATTCGATTAGTGTCATACAAGAAGTTCAGAAAATGAGATTATTCTTTGCGCACAAATCAATTCATCCCGAAAGTAATAGTAGTAAAAAGTTAGAACAAACTAAAAATCAAAAGTTAACTGATTTTTTGAATAGATACCCTTTAATAGTGTGGTAATAACTGAATAGGTTTTCCACATTTCTATGCTCAAAACACCTTATATTAAATTAATCTTTCGTATTACGAATAATAAATACTTCGTATATTTGTCGACTGAAATATAACATACGTCAATATGGCTGTTAAAGCGACTGCAAAACCAAGTAAAACGACAAAAAAGAGCGCGTTAAGTTCTACGTCGAAGTTTCCGAAAGAAACTTATGTTAAGTGGTATAAAGATATGCTTCTGATTAGAAGATTTGAAGAAAAAACGGGGCAATTGTATATCCAACAAAAATTTGGTGGATTTTGTCATTTATATATCGGACAAGAAGCTATTGTTGCGGGTACAATTACTGCGTCAAGACCTACAGATAGTCATATGACTGCCTACAGAGATCATGCTCATCCATTAGCGCTAGGAACAGATCCACGTGTATTGATGGCTGAATTATATGGTAGATCTACGGGTTGTTCTAAAGGAAAAGGTGGTTCAATGCACTTTTTTGATAAAGAAAGAAATTTCATGGGAGGTCATGGTATTGTTGGTGCGCAAATCCCAATGGGAACAGGTGTTGCTTTTGCTGAGAAGTATAAAGGAACAGATAACGTTTGTTTTGTTTCTATGGGAGATGGTGCAGTAAGACAAGGTGCTTTGCATGAAACTTTCAATATGGCAATGATGTGGAAACTTCCAGTTATTTACATAATTGAAAACAATAACTATGCAATGGGTACTTCTGTTGAACGTACCACCAATGTACAGGATTTATCTAAAATCGGTCTTTCATATGAAATGCCTTCAAAATCAGTGAATGGTATGTCACCAGAAGCTGTACATGAGGCGATTGCTGAAGCTTGTGAGCGTGCAAGAAGAGGTGATGGTCCAACGTTATTAGATATTCGAACTTATAGATATAAAGGACATTCGATGTCAGATCCTCAGAAATACAGAACAAAAGAAGAGGTTGCTGAATGGATGGAACAAGATCCAATCGATCATTGTTTGCAAGTGATCAAAGAAAATAAATGGTTAACTGATTCTGAGTTAACAGAAATTAATGACTGGGTGAAAAAAGAAGTAGAAGAGTCAATAGAATTTGCTGAAAATTCGCCTTATCCTGCTCCAGAAGAATTGTACAAAGATGTGTACACACAAGAAGACTACCCTTATATTAAAGAATACTAAAAATATAAAAAGATGGCTGAAGTAATTTATATGCCTAAATTAAGTGATACAATGACCGAAGGAGTTGTAGCAGAATGGCATAAAAAAGTAGGTGATACTGTTTCGAATGGTGAGTTATTAGCTGAAATTGAAACAGATAAGGCGACAATGGAGTTTGAATCATTTTATGACGGTACATTGTTACATATTGGTGTTGAGAAAACCAAAGCTGCTCCAGTAAATGCAATTTTGGCAATTATAGGTGCTCCAGGTGAAGATATTTCTGCTTTATTAGCAGGTTCTCCTGTTGTAGAAGAAAAGGTTGAAGCTCCTGTTGTTGATACAACTTCGACTCCAGTAGTTGCTACACCAGCTCCTACACCTGTAGCTGCTCCAGTTAAAACTGCTCCTAATGTTACTTCAAACGATGGAGGTAGAACTCTTGCATCACCGTTAGCTAAAAAATTGGCTGAAGAAAAGGGAATTGATATTAATGCTGTGAATGGTACAGGAGATGGTGGACGTATAGTGAAACGTGATGTTGATCATTACGTACCGTACACACCTGCAGCTGGATCTTCAAATTATACATCTATAGCTGGGGTGGAATCTTTTGTAGATGAACCAGTTTCACAAATGAGAAAAGTAATAGCTCGTAGACTTTCTGAAAGTTTGTTTACTGCTCCACATTTCTATTTGATAGTTGATGTTAATATGGATAATGCAATTGCTGCCAGAAAGGTAATCAATTCGAAAGAAGGGGTAAAAGTTTCTTTCAATGATATGGTTGTTAAAGCAGTAGCATTGTCATTGAAACAGCATCCTGCAATCAACTCTTCCTGGTTAGGTGATGTGATTCGTCGTAATCACCATGTTCATATTGGAGTAGCTGTGGCTGTTGAGGATGGTTTGCTAGTTCCTGTAGTTCGTTTTGCTGATACAAAAGGATTGGCTCAAATTGGAGAAGAAGTAAAACAATTCGCACAAAAAGCGAAAGATAAAAAACTACAACCAGCAGATTGGGAAGGTAATACATTTACAATTTCTAACTTAGGAATGTTTGGTATTGATTCTTTTACTGCGATTATTAATTCACCTGATAGTTGTATTTTAGCAGTAGGTGGTATTAGTGAAGTTCCAGTTGTTAAGAATGGACAAGTTGTTCCTGGAAACGTTATGAAACTAACACTTTCTTGTGATCATAGAGTAGTGGATGGTGCATCTGGTGCATCATTCTTACAAACATTAAAAGGTTATTTAGAGAATCCCGTTTCGATGTTGGTATAACAAAATTATTAATTAATTTAGAGCGTCCTTGATTTGATTTAAGGACGCTTTTTTATTTATATGAGATTCTTTTTTTTTATTATCATATCTTTATTTGTCTGTACAGCATCCTTTTCTCAGGTGGCTCCATTTCAAGATTATTCAGGTTATTTCAATACTTTTTACAAAGGAAATGTGAGGTCTTTGGAGTTACAAAGAATTAACTCATTTCAAGCAGGGGATAATCTTGTTGCATATATTGATAATAGAGGGAATTTCAAAGTCTACAACGGTGAGACTATAGAACAAATTTCCATTCAAGAAGTATCATTCAAAAATTCAGATTATTTATTAGCCTGGAAAATTGGTTCTGGTATTTTTAGTTACGACCACGGTGTAAAAAAAATGCTTACGGCATTTGGTGGTGATTTTATTGTTACTGATAGCTTAATTGTTTTCCAGGACACGCGTTTTAAAACATTGAACGTGTTATACAGAGGAGAAATTATTCAATTAATGCAACAAACTGGAGATATGAATATGCCAGAAAGTATAGGTGAGAATATAGTTGCTTTTAGAGATAATGGTGATGTCTATCGCGTTTTTTGGTGTGGTAAATTGTATGAATTAGGAGGGTCTTCTTTGGAAATTACTTTTAATTCGGGTACAGATATCGTTTGTTTTAATGATGCTATTAATAAAACGTTTGCAGTTTTTGATAAAGGTACTTTTATTGACGTAGAATCAATGTATATGAAGAGGTATAAGGCAGGAAGAGGTTTTGTGGTTTATGAAGATAATTCAGGTAATTTATGGAAATATCAAAATGGAAATAAAATAAATCTTACAGATTTCTGTTCTGGTATTTGGGAAGTAAAAGATGATTTAGTTATCTGGAATGAAAATGCATTGTTGTATTCTATTTATATGAATGAAAAAGTGTTGATTAGTAGTTATTTACCTATTCGTTATTCTATGAAAAATAAAACATTTGTATATAAAAATAATATTGGTGGTGTTAATGTTTTTATAGACGGTAAAAATACAACACTTACAAATCAAATTGATAATGATTTTACTATTTATGGCAACTCGGTATTAGTCGAATTATTTAACAAAAGTTTTCTTTATTTCTCGGAAGGTAAGCTGATACAAAATTAACTTTACACCTTTATTTTAATTTCATATTTATAAAAATGAAAAAATATTCTACTCAACATATATCACTATTAATATTTATTTTACTAATAATCCTTCCTTTTTCATTGTCGGCGCAACGTAATATTGGTTCTGTAAAGGTTGGAATATTATCAGGTGTAATTATAGATTCACTTACTAAGACTAATTTAGAGTATGTTTCCATAAAATTATTAAATGCAAAGGATTCAACTTTTGTTACAGGAATTTATTCAGGGGCTGATGGAGAGTTTATGTTAGACCAAGTGCCCGTAGGTAAGTATATTGCTAAACTTACCTTGTTAAATTATAAGGTTAAATGGATAAATGATATTTCTTTCAGTATTGATAAACCTGACAGAGTATTAGGGACAATAAAATTAACGGGCGAAAAAACTACAATAATAGATGAGGTTCAGGTAGTTGCGAACAAAAAAATTCTTGAAACATCATTTGACAAAAAAGTATATAATGTCGCGGGAGATATTTCATCCAAAGGAGGGTCTGTTAATGATGTATTAAACAATGTCCCGTCAGTTGAAGTAGATCAAGATGGTAAAATTTCATTAAGAGGTGACGGTAATGTTACTATATTAATAGATGGAAGACCAAGTACATTGTCTGGGACTTCTGGTAAAAGTATGCTTGACGCACTTCCTGCTAATATGATTGAACGAATTGAATTAGTAACAAATCCATCTGCTAAATATGACCCTGATGGTACTTCTGGAATTATCAATATAGTGTTGAAAAAAAATAAATTACGCGGAATCAATGGGAATGTAACGTTAAGTGGGGCGACCGGTAATATTTTAAATGGTTCAACTTCATTAAGTGTAAGAAATTCAAGAATGAATTTATATGGCACCTATTCTTATAGACATTATGAAGGTGAAAGAAATAATTTTGGTCAAATGGATCGTTATTTTAGTGACTCTCTATTTTCTTTAAAACAAGACAGAAAGGGAACCGATTATAATGTAGGAAACACAATCAAGTTTGGTGCTGATTTTTATTTGAAAGATAGAAACACATTAGGTTTCGCAGTAACTGCTAGTCAAGGAGAAAGGAATCGATCAGGTGATTTAATAAATAGACAGTTGAATGGTTTAGGTTATGTATTTAATCAATGGTCTAGAAATTCTTTTGATCCATCAAAACAAAAAAATATGGATATCAATCTAAATTATAAACTAGATTTTAAAGAGGATAGGGGGGCGTTGGTTTTCGATGCTACTCAGTCTTTTGGTGTTGATACTACTGCAGGATTATACAGGCAAGAATATCAGTCTATTCAAGATTTGAATCAAAAACTATCTAGTGATGAATCAAATAGATTTTCAACCATTATGCTAGATTACATAAGGGTACTTCCTAAAAATATTCGTATTGAAGCAGGTGTTAAAACTATTCTTCGACATTCAACTGTACTTTCTCATTCTGAAACAATGGATACATTAACAAGCGTGTATAATAAGGATTCACTTTCTAATTTCAATTATAAATATGATGAGAAAATATTTTCATCATATGGTAATTTTGCACAACATATCAATAAATTTAAATATCAAGTAGGTGCAAGAATAGAACGTTCGTTTCAAATTCCGGATTTGGTTTCTCAAAATTTACGCTATCCAAAAGATTATTTTAATATCTTTCCTTCTGCATTTTTAACATATACACTAAAAAAGGATGTTGATTTAACATTGAATTATTCTAAGAGAATTAATCGACCTACGAGTGAGAATTTAAATCCTTTTTCAAGTTATTCCGATCCTTATAATTTGAGAAAAGGTAATCCTGAAGTTAGTCCAGAATTTATTGATTCGTATGAATTAGGAATAGGAACAAATAAAAAAATGATCACTATAAATGCAAGCTTGTATTATAGAAATACAACGAATGTACTACAAAGATATAGGATGTACTACGCAAATGGTTATGCTGCAGTTACTTATGTTAATATTGATCGATCAGAGAGTATAGGATCAGAAATAATTTTGACTTTTAGACCAATACCTACTTTTAAAAATGTTTTATCTTTTAACGGTAATCAAATAAAGTATTACGATGATGTTATAGTTTTTAAAAATAACTCAGGTTTTAATTGGAGCATGAAGTACATTGGAACATATGAATTTTGGAAGAAAACAGCATCACTACAAGTCAATGTAAAATATAATGCCCCAATAATTTCTCCGCAAGGTACTGTTCAGCCAAGAGCATCTGTGGATATTTCTGGTGAGAAATTATTAAAGGAAGGTAGTTGGTCAGTTGGTTTTAAAGTTTCAGATGTGTTTAATTCACAAGAATTTAGGATACATGTCGATCAATATAATGTGAATCAATACTCTGTATTTAAACAAACTACAAGGAGATTATATTTAAATTTAAGTTATAAATTTGGTAAGATGGAGGTTACTAAGAAAGGGAAAATCAATCAAGATAACGGTGGAGGTGCTGATTTTTAATGTAGTAAAGAGATAATTTGTTTGGCTTCTTTAACATCATGCACCCTTAAAATTGAAGCTCCTTTTATTATAGCTTTAGTGTTTAAAATCGTTGTGCCATTTAATGATTCTTCTGGGCTGATATCTAGTTTTTTGTAGATCATCGATTTTCTTGAAAACCCAACCAATAATGGTTTTTCTAAAAATCTAAATTCATCTAAAAAGTCTAAAATTTGATAATTCTGTTCAACAGTTTTAGCAAAACCAAATCCAGGATCTAGAATGATTTCAGTAATACCTTTTTCAGTCAAAAGTTCTATTTTTTTACTGAAATATGAAATCATCTCTTTGAAGATAAAATTATATTGTGTCAATGATTGCATTGTTTGTGGTGTACCTTTCGAATGCATTAAAATATAGGGGCATTTATATTTTGCAACTACATCATATAGAGTAGGGTCTATCTCTCCGCCACTAATATCGTTTATAATATTTGCTCCTGCTTGTAATGCATGCTCAGCAACAATTCCTCTAAAAGTATCACAACTAATGATGATGTCAAGAAAATCTTTTCGGATAGCTTCAATAGCAGGTATAACTCGATTTAATTCTTCATTTATACTAACTTCATCTGCTCCAGGGCGACTTGAATAGCCACCAATATCTATTATGTCCGCTCCATCTTCTATCAATTTTTTTACTTTAATTAACGTTTGGTCTATGTGGAAAGATCGACTGTCTGAAAAGAATGAATCTGGTGTGGTATTAATGATTCCCATCACCTTTGGTGTGCTCAAATCATATAACTTTTTACCTATTCGAATATTGTTTATCATCGGAAAATTATTAACTTCAACGTCTATTTTTAGTCTGATTTACATGCATACAACAGAACAATATACAAAAGTAATATTATCTTGTCGAGAAATTTTTTCTAAGAAAACAAAAGATTATGGAACGGCATGGAGAATTCTCAGAGCAAGTTCTTTAACAGATCAATTATTCATCAAAGCGCAGCGCATTAGAACAATACAAGAAACGGGTGATAATTTGGTGGGAGAAAGTATTAATGATGAGTTTCAAGCAATTGTAAATTATTGTGTTATGGCTTTAATTCAATTAGACTATAGTGATACGAATAAACTTGAATTACCAGAAAAAGAAGCACTTTCTTTGTATGATAATTATTCCCACTTAGCATTTGAATTAATGAAAAAGAAAAATCATGATTATGGTGAGGCATGGAGAGATATGAGGGTGAGTTCATTAACAGACTTAATTTTAATGAAAATTTTGCGTGTTAAACAGATTGAAGACAATAAAGGGAAGACATTAATTAGTGAAGGAATTGATGCTAATTATTACGATATGTTAAACTATGCTGTATTTGCATTGATTCATTTATCTGAATTTTAATTTAAATCTAGATATGAAAGGTATATTTACTTGGTACGGACAATCATTACTCTTTAATTCATTATTTATTTTAGTGAATTTTATTGGTGTTGTGTTTATGACAATGGGGTTCCATCCGAATTTTGAAGAATATAAAGGTCTATTTATAGCAATTGGTTTATTTACTCTTATTATCAGTATTGTTGGAATTGTCATTTTGAAGGGTAAGCAATTTATGTCCTATGTTTCCCGTATTTTGGTCGGTTCATTGTTTATTGTTTCTGGATTAATTAAAGCAAATGATCCATTAGGGTTTAGTTATAAATTAGAAGAATATTTCGAAGATGGAGCACTCGCTTTTCGTATTAAAGAATGGTTTTCAGCTCCTTCTTTTTCCCTTGAGTTTCTTGTAGATTACGCTTTGTTTTTCAGTGTGTTAATATGTATAGTTGAAATCGTACTAGGTGTATTGGTGATTATTGGAGGTAAGATACGTTTTACATCATGGATGTTACTATTAACAATGATATTCTTTACTTTTTTAACATGGCATACTGCGAATTGTGATCCTAACAAGAAGTTTATCGATAGAGACACCTATGCTCAAAATGATCCTGTAGGGCTTGAGAAGTTACAAGAAGCCAAAACGAATAAAGAAATTAAGATTGTTTCAAAAATAAATGGTGAAATAATTGTTGATGAGATGAAACAACCTCAATGCGTATCTGATTGTGGTTGTTTTGGTGATGCTATGAAAGGGTCTGTTGGTCGTTCTTTAACTCCATCTGAATCTTTATGGAAAGATTATATTTTAATGTATTTTGTTTTTTGGATTTTCATTTCACAACGTACTATTTTGCCAAACACAACAAAACAGAATGTTTATATTATACCGATATCTTTGGCTGTTGTGTTTTTCTTTTCTTATGTTTTTGGTTGGTATTTCCCAATACTATTCGCTTTAATAAGTATCCTTTCAGCACTTTGGATAAATCGTGCTGGTGGTAAATACCTTTCGAATTATTGGGCTTCAGCAGGTATTGTTGTTGTAATTTGTTTACTATTCACTTCCTATGTACTGAATTATGATGCCGTAAAGGATTACAGACCATTTGCAGAGGGTAGTGATTTGAAAGCTAAAATGAATGATGGTATTGAGGGTAAATATTTGAATTTGTTGGTTTATAAAAATTTAAAAACAGGAGAAATCAAAGAATACGAAGGGTCAAGTAATGAATATATAAAATCTAAAATTTGGGAAAAAACCAATTTATGGAAATATGATACAATGGTAACCAAAGAAATTATTCCTACTAGATTACCATCTATTACTACAGATTTTAATCCAATTGTGAATATACATGAGTTGGGAAATAATGAACTTAATTTCCCTTTTATTAAAAAACAATTGGCTAATAAAATGATTGAAGGATTTGTTGTTTATGATATTGAAAACCAAAGTGAATTAGTGGTTTCAAACAAAGAATACGAAGAAAGTTATTCTGATACCTCATTTTACGAATTCAAACGTAGAACAATGGTTGAGAATTCCGAGTTACAAGATATTTCGATTAGTGATTATATCATTCAGTCACCGACAATTTTTGTTTTATCTTCTAATAATTTGAGTGAGGCAAATTTAGATGATAAGCAAAAAGTAATTCATATTGCTAGGATGCTAAAAGCAAGAAAAATACCATTTGTATTGATATGCAACGCTGATAGACAAACTATGAATGTATGGAGAAGAAAAAATAGACTTAAAATTCCTGCGTTTTCGTTAGATGAAAAAGTTGCGAAGGCTATTGCAAGATCTAATCCATCATTGATGATAATACAAAATGGTATCATTAAAGGAAAATATCCTAATAAATCTATACCTTCTTTTGAATGGATTGAAAAACACGTATTAACTAAATAAATATGAGAGAAAAAATTGTAGCTGGAAATTGGAAAATGAATTTATCTGAAAATGAAGCTATTTCATTAGTACAAACTATTTCATTAAATAAAGTAGAAGGTGTAACTCAAATTGTTTTCCCACCATTTATTTACTTAACGACCTTGTTAAAATTAAATTCACAAGTATTCATTGGTGCTCAAAACTTTTATCCTAAAGATAAAGGTGCTTTTACAGGGGAGGTTTCAATTACGCAATTAAAAAATATTGGAGTTACTCATGTTTTAGTTGGTCATTCAGAACGAAGAACTTTATTTAGTGAATCGAATGAATTTTTAAAAGAAAAAGTAGATGCAGCTTTGAATGCTGGTATTAAGGTTGTTTTCTGTTGTGGTGAACCTTTAGAAATAAGACAAGAAAATACGCATGAATCTTTTGTTTCGAAACAACTAGAAGAAAGTTTGTTTCATTTAACTTCAGAGCAACTAAAGGATATTGTGATTGCATACGAACCTATTTGGGCAATTGGAACTGGATTAACGGCATCTTCAGAGCAAGCTGAGGCAATGCATGCAAGTATACGTAAATCATTGACGAATAAATATGGAGCTGTATCGGCAGATGCTATTTCTATTTTGTACGGAGGTAGTTGTAATCCTACAAATGCGCATGAACTTTTTTCTTGTAATAATGTAGACGGAGGATTAATAGGTGGGGCTTCCTTGAAAGCAGATGAATTCCATGCAATTTCAACTGCTTATTAATGGAAAGGATTCAACTCAATGTTTATTTAAGTGTATTAGCTCCGTGGACTGATATTTTAATTGCAGAATTGTCAGAACTTGGTTTTGACAGCTTTGTAGAAACAGAAACAGGTCTTGAAGCATATGCTAATGAAACCGATATCAATCAGTCTGAATTATCAAATCTATCTGTTTTTAATTCTTCGATTGAAGGTTTAGAAGCAAATTATACTGTAGAAAAAATTCCTTTCCAAAATTGGAATGCTTTGTGGGAAGCAGATTTTAAACCTGTTTTCGTCGAAGATAAGATTACAATAATTGCACCTTTTCACGATTCATCTATCGTTGTCGGACTACCTATAATTATTCAGCCTCAAATGTCCTTCGGAACAGGTCATCATCAAACTACGTGGATGATGACAAAAGCAATGATGGAATTTTCTGATTTCCCAAAACGTGTTCTTGATATGGGTACAGGTACAGGAGTGTTGGCGATTTTAGCAGAAAAGATAGGGGCAGAATCAATTTTAGCTATTGATATCGAACCGTGGTCTGTGGAGAATACGATTGAAAATGCAAATAGAAACAAGTGTAATGCAATAGAGGCTTTATGTGGTGATATAGATTTAGTCGTTGGTAAAGAATTTGACATCGTTTTGGCTAATATCAATAAAAACGTATTAAAATCACAATTTTCAACATATGCTTCTTCCTTAGCAAGTGGAGGAACATTAATAATAAGTGGCTTTTTTGATACAGATGTAGAAGAACTAAAAGAAGTTGCCTCTGCGAATGGATTGAAATTTATAAAAGTTTTTAATAAAGAAACATGGGCTGCTGTGCAGTTCGAAAAATAAAAAAATAGTATTAGATATATGAAACAGTTAGTTTTATTTTCATTTTGTTTAGTTACATCGTTATCACTTTTTTCTCAAACATACTCTCAAAACAGAGAGAAATTTGTGAAAGAATTAATGAATGGATTAAGTGAGGTTAGTTCTTCAGATCCTAAAGATTTTGTAAAGAAAGAATTACAACCTTTACTTATTGAAACTTCTGAATTTCCAGATGATTATTTCAAAAAGATGATTGAAACATGTAATTTAATGGAAACGAAAAAGTTACATGCATATCCTGAAATTTACAATTATGTATATTCGGTATATTCAATTGTTGAAAGGAAGCAGTCAAGTTCAAGTTACAAAGCATGGCATGGATCAGTGGATCAATTGTTGAATTCAAAAAACATAAACCGTTTCAAAGATTTTATAGAACTTTCAGCTGATTTCTTTTCAAAAGGAGTTATTGCTGATTCTCCCAATCATTCTTGGTATTATATAGGTGGTAATTTTGCATTTGATGTAACAGACAAACCAATAATTAAGTTTGATAGTGGTAAATTGATTTGTTTAGTTAAAAATACTGATCAAGGCACCAAAAAGGATAAACCTTTTCATGATAGTATAGTTGTTGATGGTTCAAAAGGATATTATGATCCTTTACTAAAGAAATATGAGGGTAGTGGAGGTGTTATTAATTGGGTGAAAGTAGGCATAAAAAAGGATGTAACATACGCAACCTTAAAAGGATACGCTATTTCAATGAAAACTCCAAATTTGACTTGTGATACTGTTGTTTTAGTTACCCCTTATTTCACTAAACCAATATTGGGCAAATTAACTGATAGGGCCTTTGTTGTTACACGAGAAATGGATAAAACTTTTCCATATTTTTTGTCTTTTGATAAACGATTGGCTATTAAAAGTATTAGAGAAGAGGTTGACTACGAAGGTGGTTTCTCTTTGCAAGGTGCTAGTTTTGTAGGTGTCGGTACTCAGAAAGAACCTGCTAATATTACTATTTACAGTAACAATAAAAAATTCGTTAGACTTAGTTCACAATTAGTTTCAATTGATCCTAAAAAGATTGTTTCTCCTGGTAGTCACGTTAATATTTATATTGGACAAAATGATTCAATTTCACATCCAGGATTGGATATTAATTATAATTTAGAACATAAATCGCTTGAGTTTTCAAGAGGGAAATCTGGTACATCCTCAGCTCCGTTTTCTAGTTCATATCATAATTTAGATTATTATGTTCCTAAGATAGTTTGGGTTAAAGGAAAAGATGAATTATTACTTACATATGATTTTGGTATTAGTCAAGAACAACGAATAGCACGATTTGAATCTAAAAATTTGTTTGATGCTAGAATGTATGAGCGTTTACAATCTATGGAAAAAATACATCCATTAGTCGCAATTGCAAAGTTCTGTGATGAAAACAATGAAAGGAAAATAAATGAAGGGAAGTTGGCAAGTGCATTGAATAAAACAATTGATCAAGCAAAATCATTAATCCTTGAGTTGAACTCCCTTGGTTTTATTAATTACGATACTGATTCGAAGGAAATTACTGTAAATCAAAAGTTGTTTAATTTTGTTCAGGCAAGAGTTGACCAAATTGATTATGACAATATTATGTTTATTTCTGATATGCGTCCTAAAAAAATTGAAGGAAAAACGGCTGAGGAAATAGAAAAAGATGAAAATTTAAAACGTTTACAGCAAATATTTGATGAACAAGCAAATCAGAGAAGAACACTTCCTAATTTTGGAGTTTTAAACTTGAATACTTTAGAAATGCATTTAGAAGCTGTAGATAAAGTTGCGTTATCTGAGATTCAATCAATGGTTGTCTTTCCTAAAAATGCAAAGGTTACTATACAGAAAGACAGAAATTTTTTGTTTAAGGGTTGGTTGAATACAGGTAAAATGGAAATCAATACACTTGATGCACAGTATGTATACTCCGACAATAAAGTTAAATTAAACAAAACTGAATCAAGTTTATTTAGGGTTTCCCCTCTTACTGAAAAAGATGGAAATAGACCCATTCCAATGGGAAGTGCTGTTTCAGGAATTATAGGTGAATTGTTTGTAGATGCACCAAATAATCGATCAGGAAAGTCTAAAACAATAACGGATTTCCCTAAAATCACGGTTAATAATACTGTAAAGGTGTACTATGCACAAAAATCCTTATTTAAAGGAGCGTATGATAGTTCAAGATTTTTCTTTGACGTATATCCATTTTCTATGGATTCTTTAGATAACTTCAAAGAATCTGCTTTTAGACTAAAAGGGGAGTTAAATTCAGCAGGTATATTTCCTATAATTAAACAGGAATTACGTATTATGCCTGATTATTCATTCGGATTTACTCAAGATGCTCCAAAAGGAGGTTATGATTTTTATAGTACCGGAGCTAAATACGAGAACAAAATCGTTTTGTCAAACAATGGTTTACAGGGTTCAGGTAAAATTGATTTTATTCAGTCGTCTTCTACTTCAAGAGCTTTTACTTTTCTTCCTGACTCAACAGTGGGTTATGCTGTATTTGAAAATAGACCTGTTGAAGCTGGTGTACAATTTCCAGACGTAAAGTCTCAGAAAGCATATATATGTTATTTGCCTAAAGGAAATAGATTAAAAGCTTATTCTACAGAAGTACCTTTATCCTTTTTTAAAGATGAGGCTAAGCTTGATGGTATAGCTGTTGTGGCTCCAAACGGTATGACTGGTAACGGTACAATGAATTTTGCAGTTGCAGCATTAGGATCGCAATTTTTCAGATTCACTCGTTGGGATATGAATGCTGATACTTCTTTTTTTAATTTATTAAACAAAGAAGGTATAGATAACGAGAAAGAAGAGAAATACTCATTAACTACTGAAAATATTAAATCTCATATTTCTTTTAAAGAAAGAATTGGAAATTTTGCATCTAACCAGGGAAAAACTGTTGTAAGCTTCCCAGTAAATCAATATGATTGTACGATGGATAAGTTTGATTGGTTCATGGATAAAGATGCAATCGATTTGAGAACAAATGATAAAAATTTAGTGGCATCGAATGATGAAAATTTAATATCGAATATGTTCTCTACGAATACGAGACAAGATTCATTACAATTTAGAACTTCTAAAGCGTTATTTGATTTACAGAAGAATATATTAACATGTAAAGACGCTAAATATATAGATGTTGCGGATGCACGTATATATCCTGATAGTGGCATTGTTGTTATTCATAAACGTGCAAAAATGGATCCATTAGAAAAGTCCGTTATAGTTGCAAATAGAAAAACACGCTATCATAAGTTTTTAAATACAAGTACTATTATAAGTTCTCGTAATAGCTTTTCTTCTAGAGGAGATTATCCATATTACGATGCTGATAGTAATTTAACAATGATACATCTTGAGAGTATTAATGTAGATACAACTTTCCAAACGGTTGCTTTTGGAAAGATTACTGATAAGGACACATTTAAATTAAGTCCTCAATTTGAATTTTTTGGAGGTGTGAAAATCGCATCTCCAACTCCTTTATTAACTTTTAAAGGTTCTACTAGAATTAAACACAACTGTGAAAAGTTTTCAAGAAGTTGGATGACATTCCAATCTGAAATTGACCCTAAAAACATTCAGATACCAGTTAGTGAAAGTATGAAGACAGCTGATAATAAAGCAATAAGTGCCGGTATTGTTTGGAGAGATTCTCCCAGCTTAGATAGTGTTAAAATGTATCCAACATTTTTGTCACCTATGATAAGTCCAAACGATCCGATTGTAATAACTGCTTCAGGATTTTTACAATATAATAAAGATAGTTCTCAATTTCAGATAGCTACGAAGGAGAAATTAATAGACCGAAATGTTTCAGGTAATTTTATATCATTAAATAGTAAGGCATGTTCTTTGTCAGGATTAGGCCGTATTAGTTTAGGTATGGATTATGGAGATATTTCAGTAGATGCGTTTGGAAAAGTTTCTTATAATCAAGAAACTGGAAAAACAAGTATGGATGTGACTGCTCGTTTTATTATGCCAATCGATAAAGCTGCAATGGATATTGCTGCTGATAAAATACTTACTGAGGAAAGTTTATCTGCAATAGATGTAGTTAGCACAAATGTATTAGAGTCTTTGACAGAGTGGTCAGATGCTAAAACTGGAGAGAAATTGAAAACTGCATTTCAAGAAAAAGGTGAATTAAAGAAAATTCCTTCGGAATTAGATAATGCAATCGTAATTACAGGGATACAACTTTCATCTTTTGAGTCTAAAAAGTCTCAAGAAAGAGGTGTTATTTCTACTACGGATAATACAGGTTTGGTTTCAATTTATGGTAAATCAATCATGAAAGCACTTCCAATTAAAATGGCATTTTCACAAGTGTATTCAGAAAACGTTTCTGGTGATAGATTTGGTTTGTATTTAAATGCTGCAATTGGTAAGGACTATTATTTTGAATATGCTATGACTAAAAAAGATGGTGAGATGAAGATATTTTCTGAAGATGAAGATTTTGGAGGAAAAATTAATGCTTTAAAAGCAGATAAACGTAAGTACAAAAATTTTACATATGAGTTTACCGATAATCGCGTATTTATAAGTAAATTTTTAAGATTGTTTGGTGCTAATTAATTATTATTTTATGGAATTTTATATACTTTTTGGATTAATCTCTTATATACTTGGTTCCATTCCAACAGCAGTATGGGTTGGAAAAAGGTTTTATGGTATTGATGTGAGGGAGCATGGGAGTAAAAATGCAGGGGCAACAAATACGTTCAGGGTGTTAGGTAAAAAACCTGGTAAAATTGTACTTTGTATTGATGTGTTAAAGGGAGTGATTGCAGTTTTGTTACCGCAAATAATTCTTCCTGCTACTGATCACAATATACTTATGTTGTATAAAATTACCGCTTCAGTAGCTGTTATATTAGGTCATGTATTCCCTTTATTTGCTGGATTTAGAGGTGGTAAAGGAGTAGCAACAGCATTGGGAATAATCTTTGCAATTCATCCACAAGCTGCTTGTATTTGTTTATTGATTTTTTTATTAGTGTTTCTAATTTTTAATTATGTTTCTTTAGGTGCAATGGTTACAGCTTTTAGTTTTCCAATGTTAATTATTTTTGTTTTTAGAGAAACTTCACAACCATTAATCATTTTTTCAATTATCATAGGTGCCTCGGTTATCATCACCCATAAAAAAAATATATTGAGATTAGCTAAGGGGTGCGAAAACAAAATGTATTTGATTAAGAGAAAAAATAGTTAAATGTTTAGGTCTCTCTTCTCAATTTTTAATTTTGAAAAACAATAAATAATAATTATTGCTAATATAGGCATTGTGATGTAAAACATTCTACTGTATGCACTTACTAAACTACTGCCAAATAAATATAAGAGTAAGAATAGTATAATTAATTTTATTTCAAAATCTATTCGAATTTTAAACCACATAAGTGAAATTATTGAAAAGAATAATAAAACTAAAGCAAACATATTGGGAATAATTGTCCAAAGGGAAGTGATTGTTTGAGTAGAATGTGAATAAGGAAATGAAAAAAGCATTCGTGATATATTACATAGCCAATTATAAATGTATTTAGTTGGGTGATTTTTTATATTCTCGATAGCTTTTTCCTTGAAAATCTCGTTTTTTTCTATCTGATTTTTTGACTTTAATGATACAACAAATTTTCTGTGATTAGGGTTGTGATAGAGGGTATTTAAATTTTTCCAATCACCAAATTCATCAGGATATGGAGTCGTCATTGTGTAAAAATTCCAATTGCCAGAGGTACTCCAAAAGAAGATTTTATTTGTTAATGAATGAGTATATAATAAATACGGTAAACACAAAATGAATGATGAAAAAAATATAAGTAGTACACGTTTCAAAGATTCTTTGTTTTTATTAAAAAGGTACAAAATAATAGAAGCGAAGAGTATTATAATAATAACATATCCAAAAATTGGTTTTATCATTGATAAATAAGAAATTAAAATAGAAGCTGCGAATATTGTCTTTAATGATATGTGTGTGCTTCTTATAGCTCGTATTAATAAATTTGAAATAGCTGAAATTACTAGCCATGTTATACATTCTGTTAACATATAAGTTAATGACTCAAGTATAGGTAAATATAGCGCAAGAGAATATGTAAATACAAGTGATATTTTATTACCAGCATATATCCTGAAACTTTTATAATTTATAATTAGACTAATATAAATTAATAATGCATTTATCAATTTCAAAAAGGTTGTTGAAAAATTGAACATTTTGAATGGTGCCAAAAACAATGGATAACCAGGACCTTTTAATAAGTCTATATTAGGATAAGGAGGAGAAAAAAAGCCCTTTGTTATATTCTCCGAAAGTTTCAAATAATGACCTTCATCACCAATAAGATAGATTTTAGAAAAAAATAAACAGATACAAATATATAAACACAGGAAAGGGATAAGTTGAATATATATTGGAAGAGTTGAGTATTTATAAATAAACTGTTTCATTTAATATCTAATAAATTCAATAAATATAAAAACATTCTTTGTTTCTTTGTTAGAAATTATGTTTTGAAGAAAAAGTTTATTTATTTATATTGATCTATTAAAAATAAGGGGGTGATTCAAAAAATAACATACTTTTTTTTGAATTACCCCCTTAAAATTTTACATTTGTACTGAAAATTATAAATTATGGCAACAATTAGACAACAAGCGTATCAAGATGTTTTGAATAGAAAGGCGAAACATTCTGATTATGAAGGAAAAATTTCTTCTTTATTTGCTGAAAACGTATTTCATTTAGATGTAATGCGTGAATTTTTACCAGGTGATGCATACAAAAGCATGGTAGATGCAATCAACAGCGGTAATGGTGTTCGTTTAGATCGTAAAATGGCTGATCAAGTTGCTTCTGCAATGAAAGATTGGGCACTTACAAAAGGAGCGACACATTATACACACTGGTTTCAACCATTAACAGGTTCCACTGCTGAAAAACATGATGCTTTTTTTAAACCAGTAGGTCCAGGTAGAGCAATAGAAAAATTTGACGGAGACTTGTTAGTTCAACAAGAGCCAGACGCATCTTCATTTCCAAATGGAGGTATTCGTAATACTTTTGAGGCTAGAGGATATACTGCTTGGGATCCATCTTCTCCAGCATTCGTAATTGGTAAAACTTTATGTGTTCCTACAATTTTTATCTCTTACACAGGGGAATCTTTAGATTTTAAAATGCCATTAATAAAAGCACTTCATGCAGTAGATGCTGCAGCGGTAGATGTGTGTCAGTATTTTGATAAAAACGTAGTTAAAGTAAATGCTACTTTAGGTTGGGAACAAGAATACTTCCTTATTGATAAAGCGTTCTACAATGCTCGTCCAGATATCATGATGACTGGTAGAGCTTTGTTTGGTCATGCTTCAGCAAAAGGTCAACAATTAGAAGATCATTATTTTGGTTCAATTCCTGAAAGAGTTGAAGCTTTTATGCGTGATTTTGAGCAAGAGGCAATACGTTTAGGGATTCCAGTAACTACACGTCATAATGAGGTTGCACCTAATCAATTCGAGTGTGCTCCAATTTTTGAAGAGTGTAATTTAGCAAATGACCATAACTTATTGTTAATGGATTTGTTAGAGAAAATCGCTATCAATCATGATTTCCATATTTTATTACACGAAAAACCATTTTCAGGTGTAAACGGTTCAGGAAAACATAATAACTGGTCTTTATCGACTAACACAGGCGTTAATTTATTAGCTCCAGGTAAAAATCCTAAATCTAATTTACAGTTCTTAACATTCTTTGTAAATACAATTGCTGCAATTCATAATAATGCTGATTTGTTAAGAGCTTGTATCGTTTCAGCAAGTAATGACCACCGTTTGGGTGCAAATGAGGCTCCTCCAGCAATTATCTCAACTTTCATTGGTTCTCATTTATCTGATATGTTAGATGAATTAGAGAAAAATGTTAAGTCAGGTAAAATGACTCCACAGGATAAAACAGAATTGAAATTGAATATCGGTAAAATTCCACAAATCATGTTGGATAATACAGATAGAAATAGAACATCTCCATTTGCTTTCACAGGTAACAAATTTGAATTTAGAGCTGTTGGTTCTTCTGCAAACTGTGCTTCAGCAATGATTGTATTAAATACAATTATGGCCGATCAATTGATTCAATTTAAAAAAGATGTAGACGCTAGAATCAATGGTGGTGACGCTAAAGATGAAGCAATTTTAAAAGAACTTCAAAAATTAATTACTCATTCTAAGAAAATTCGTTTCGAAGGAAATGGATATGGTGATGAGTGGGTTAAAGAAGCTGAAAGTAGAGGTTTAAACAATTTCAAAGATACTCCAAGAGCTTTAGGTGTATGGTCTGAAGAAAAGACTATTAAAATGTTTGAAAGTTTAAATATCTTGACGGAAAGAGAAATTGAAGCACGTAAAGATATCGATTTTGAAAACTACGTTCACAAGATTCAAATTGAAGCGCGTTTAATCGGAGAAATAGCACAAAATCAAATCATACCAGCAGTTATTGAATATCAAAACAGATTAATTCAAAATGTTCAAGGTTTGAATAGTGTATTAGGAGATGCTGCTAAAGATGCGACTAAAGGTCAAGTTGAAATAATTTCTAAAATTTCTGCACATTTGAACTCAATGAAATCATTGTGTGATACAATGTTAGAAGAAAGAAAGAAAGTAAATAAAATTGAAAATATCGAAGAAAAAGCAGTAGCATACTGTGATAAAGTGAAGGTATATTTTGATGAAATTCGTTACCATGCTGATAAATTAGAATTATTAGTTGACGACGAATTATGGCCTTTGGCTAAATTCAGAGAAATGTTATTTACTAGATAATTTTCATTTGTTAATAGTTAAAACGCGGTATAGAATCTATATCGCGTTTTTTTATTTGTAATTCAAACGATAGAACTTACTGTGGTAATAGTTTCATTTATTGAGTGTTAATTACTCTATTTATACATTAAAGTATAATTTTGAATTGAATATATCTTTTTTCATGTCAGTGTCATAGTTTTATTCAATTCTTGTATTTATATTTGTCTTAATTAAAATCATTCTAAATAAATGAAGATAATCTTAGCTGATAGCAATGAATTAATTCGAGTTGGTTTGCGAACTATTTTGCACTCTGAAACTGCTATTGAAATCATTGGAGAGGCTAGGGATGGTGATGAATTAAAAGAGTTGGTTCTTAATTTTGGTGCAGATGTTATTTTGATTGATTATACATCTCCTGGATTTTCAATTGATATTATACCAAGAGTTTTATCAGTATTACCAACGATTAAATTTGTAGCAATTACCCCTGAACAAAGTGCTCAAACATTGGTTGATGCATTACGTAGTGGAGTTAAGAGTTATGTTAAAAAAGATTGTGATATAACTGAAATTATTAATGCTATCAAAGAAACCGACAGAGGGAATAAATTCTTTTGTGGTCAAATTTTAGAAACGATACAACGAGCAAACATCAATGTGGAAGATATTGACTTTGAATCTTTTTCCTGTGAACCAGTTTTGTTGTCTGAACGTGAAAATGAAATTATTAAATACATCGCAGAAGGACAAACCAATGCGCAAATTGCTGAGCAACTCTTTTTAAGTAATCATACGATTAATACACATCGCAAGAATATTATGGCAAAGTTAGGCGTGAAAAATACAGCAGGAATCGTAATGTATGCTGTAAAAACACAAATCGTAAGTCCTAATAAGTTTTTATTCGCTGGGGAATCTTGATTTGAGTTATTCTAAGCCTCTAAACATTACTTTACGGTAGACTATCGTAATAAAAATACTGTAAATCGTCGATAACATCATCAAAGCTAATAAACTAATCAAACTTGTTGATTTTGCATTGTAAAAATTGCGAGGACCTTTTTTAAGCTCTTTTCTAATTTTTTCCTTACTCATTACTTCAAAAGCTTCATTATCATTCTTCATTTTTTGAAGTATCAAGGGATTATCGACATCTTTATCGATGGTCATATCAGCTTCCTTGATTTTAAGCTGATTGTAAGAAGGGTTTATGTTGTTATAATATAAAAAGAGAAACAAAGAGACAATTACGGAGTAGGGAATAGCTACTGTCATTGCTGATTTGATATCACTCAAAGCATTTCCAGAAGTGTAACCTTCTTTTTTCTTGTGTTGGAAAAGTCCAAATGCGATTGCAACAAGAAGCAAAAACATATTAATAAAAATAACAGGAGTAACATTGCTTCCGTTATCTTGGATTGAGTGGAAAACCATTTTAATAAGTATCCACGCTAAACCAAATAATATTCCGTATTGTACAGTTTTTTTCACGCTATTTAAATTTATCTATTCATCGATGCTAAAAACTCTTCATTGGACATGGTATTATCCATTTGTGCTTTTAAAAATTCCATAGCTTCTACTGGATTCATATCTGCAATATGTCTTCTTAATAGGTAAACTCTTTGAAGCATATCTTTTTTCACTAAAAGATCATCTCTACGTGTACTTGATGCAGTAATATCGATAGCAGGGAATAAACGACGATTCGCAATCTTACGATCCAATTGTAATTCCATATTTCCTGTTCCTTTGAATTCTTCAAAGATAACTTCATCCATTTTAGATCCTGTATCTGTCAATGCTGTTGCTATAATAGATAATGAACCACCATTTTCTATTTTTCTCGCTGCTCCGAAGAAACGTTTTGGTTTATGCAGTGCATTTGCATCAACACCTCCTGATAAAACTTTACCTGATGCAGGAGAAACAGTATTGTATGCTCTTGCTAAACGTGTAATTGAATCCAATAAAATACAAACATCGTGTCCACATTCTACCATTCTTTTTGCTTTTTCAAGTACAATGTTAGCGACTTTAACGTGTCTTTCTGCTGGCTCATCAAAAGTAGAAGCAATTACTTCCGCTTTTACACTTCTTGCCATATCTGTTACCTCTTCAGGACGTTCATCAATTAATAATACAATTAAGTATACTTCAGGATGATTTGCTGCAATGGCATTCGCCACATCTTTAAGCAACATCGTTTTACCTGTTTTAGGTTGTGCTACAATCATACCACGTTGTCCTTTTCCAATGGGAGCAAACATATCCATAATACGTGTAGACATCGTTTCATCTTTGTGTCCTGTCAATTTAAACTTCTCATTTGGAAAAAGAGGAGTTAAATATTGAAACGGTACACGGTCACGAATATAGGATGGGTGACGTCCATTGATAGAATCAACTTTTACCAGTGGAAAGAATTTTTCTCCTTCTTTTGGTGGACGAATTGTTCCTTTTACTGTATCACCTGTTTTCAAACCATACAATTTGATTTGACTTTGTGATACATAAATATCATCAGGTGAAGGTAAGTAGTTATAATCTGAAGAACGTAAAAATCCAAAACCTTCTTGTATCACTTCTAGTACTCCTTCAGAACTAACTATACCAGCAAGATCATAACGAATCTCTTCTTCTTTGTTTGCTTGATTTTGATTGTTGTGTTGAGGGCGGTTTGGATGATTATGTTGTGGTTGGCGTGGTTCATTACGAACTGGTGCTTCACCATTGTTATTTGTATTCTGTGTTTGATTTCTATGTTGTGGTTGTCTTCTTTCTTTGAAGTCAGGTCTTTTCTCGCGTGTTTGATTCGCAGTTCCATTTTCTGTTGAAGTAGTTTCAGTTGGTGTTTCTGTTTTTACTTCCCCTTCATTAAGTGGACTCTCTTGTTCTTTTTGCTCTCTAACAGGAGGTTTTTGATTGATGTTTCTTCTTCTTTCCGGTTTAGCCTCCTCTTGAATAGGTGTTAATTCCGTTTGTACAGGCTCACTCTTAACTTCAACAGGAACAACTTCAGAAGTAAACAAATCTGTTTTTTCCTTCGTTTTTTTGATTGGTTTATCCGCAATAACCTTTGCTTTTGGCACTTTTTTTACAACAGCTTCTTTTACAGTAGTTGATGTTTCTGTAGTGTTAGATAATTGTGCTAATTGAGCGAGGATTTCACTCTTTTTTAATGTTTCTGCATTTGAAATACCGACTGTTTGTGCAATAACACGTAAGTCAGAAAGTTTTTTGCTTTCTAAATCCTTAATATCCATAAAGATAATGTGGTTTGTTGTAAGTGATGATAATGAGCAATGTTTTTGGATTGTTCCTAAACGAAATGTTTAGACGATGCAAT
>CANGHE010000007.1 GCA_947453545.1 Flavobacteriia bacterium | reverse complement strand
CCACAAATTGCCAATAGGACTCTGGATTATATGGGTTTCCAAAATTCAAACAATTTGTTATCGCACTTGGTTCACCTCCTGCGCAAGCTATATTCCTTGCTGCTTCAGAAACAGCAATCATAGTTCCAATCTCTGGATCAGCATTTACATAACGAGAATTACAATCCACAGTCATGGCTAATGCCTTATTAGTTCCTTTAATATTTACCACACCAGCATCTGATGGCTGATTAGTAACCATATTCTTCGTACCAACCATTGAATCATATTGTTCATAAACCCATCGTTTAGAAGCAATATTGGGATGTTGCAATAAAAACATTGCAACTTCTTTTAAATCTTCAGGCTGTGCTACATTATTAATGTCAAATTTCTTATATTCTTTATAATATGCTGGTTCAGAATACTCTCGCTGATTTTGAGGAGCACCACCACCTAAAACCAATGATTCTGCCGGAACATCACCAACAATCTCACCATGCATATGATATCTAACACGACCTGTATCTGTTACAACTCCTATCTCTTCAGCATGTAAATCCCATTTATCAAAAATTGATTTTACAACCGCTTCCTCTCCTTTTTTAACTACAACCAACATACGTTCTTGAGATTCAGATAATAAAATCTCATATGGAAGCATGTTTTCTTGTCTTGTTGGAACTTTATCCAAATAGATATCCATACCTACTCCACCACCTGCACTCATTTCACATGTAGAACAAGTAATACCAGCAGCACCCATGTCTTGCATTCCAACAATTGCATTAGTTTCTGCTAACTCCATAGTTGCTTCCAGTAATAATTTTTCTTGGAACGGATCTCCAACTTGTACTGATGGTAAGTCTAAAGCAGAATCTTCAGTAATATCTTTCGAGGCAAAAGCCGCACCCGCAATACCATCTTTTCCTGTTGCAGAACCAACAATGTAAACTGGATTTCCTGGACCTTTTGCTTTTGCAGAAATAACTTTTTTAGTATCAATTAAACCTGCAGAAAAAGCGTTAACTAATGGATTTTGATTATATGAACTATCAAAAAACACTTCACCGCCAACAATCGGAATACCAAATGAATTCCCATAATCTCCAATACCTTTAACAACACCTTTAACCAACCATTTAGTACGATCAGAATCTATGTCACCAAAACGCAATGAATTCAATTGAGCAATTGGACGAGCACCCATCGTGAAAATATCACGATTTATACCTCCAACTCCAGTAGCAGCGCCTTGATAAGGCTCTAAAGCACTTGGGTGATTATGTGATTCTATTTTAAATACACATCCGATACCATCACCTAGATCAACCAAACCAGCATTTTCTTCACCCGCTTTAACAAGCATGTGTGGTCCGTCTTTCGGCAATTGTTTTAACCAATAAATTGAGTTTTTATACGAACAATGCTCAGACCACATTACTGAATAAACACTTGTTTCAGTGAAATTCGGTGTACGACCTAATATCTTTTTTATCATCTCAAACTCATCAGCACGTAAGCCGAGTTCCATTGCCTGTTCTAGAGTTGCTTCTTGTTGTAAAGTACTTTCCATAGTTTATTATGTAATTGAATAACAAAAATAAGCATATCGAATGTGAAATAAACTAGAATCACAGAAAAATATACAGAATTTATAAGTATTTTATTTAGTATTACACCTTAAACTAATAGTAAAACATAAAATATTATTCTGAAGTTTATCTACCTTTGTTATCACATAGAAAAATGACTGAACTATTTCTATTTATTGCTTATTTTTTTGGAATGATTACAATCATTTTAAAATCGTCTTTTTTCAAAATAATTAATGTAAATAGAATAAACCTCATTATGCTATTTACACTCAAAATAGTAGCTGCATTCATAACACTACATTATTACCAACACTTTGAAAACCAAAAATTTAATTCTGATTTTCATGTTTTCTTTTTTCAAGCAGAAAAACTTTTTATCCAGTTTTCAAATTACCCTAAAGAATTGGTTAAACTTATTTTAACATCCAAAACAGAAACACCTGAGATCAATGAACAATTGAATCATTTAAATTATTGGAACAGAGAATTTGACTATGGGGTTTTCAATGATAACCAAACAATGATTAGAATAAACCTTTTACTTCTTTTCATATCAAAAAAATGTTACTCAATACATCTATTATACTTCTCTTTTATTGGTTTCATAGGACTTACAAGTTTAATTAAGACATTAACACTCTATAAAAAAAGAATGAATAATATGTTAATTAACGGTTTGTTCCTATTTCCTACATCGCTTATTTGGACCTCAGGAGTCTTGAAAGAGACATTACTAATTAGTGTACTAGGAACACTTATCTATCTAATAGTCAAATTACTTAAAACGTCTAAACCTAAATATGTTTTTTCAATTTTAATCTTTCTTTTTTTAGTGATTCAAATTAAACCATCATTCTTTCTTCTTTCTCTACCGAGTTTGATTTTTTTAATTATCAATGCATACTCTAATACTTATTCCTCTTTGAAATTATTCGTTACCATTCATTCTATCTGCATATTCCTTTTCTTAATAACGGCTCTCATTACTAAAACAGCCTATTCAAAAGTTGAAAAAGATACAATAAAATATGGCTACAAATTTGATCTATTAAGAACATTAACTTACAAACAAGATGATTTTTTTTACGAGGCAAAAATCAAACACGCAACCTCTACCACGGAACTAAACAGACTTAATGGTGAAGTAGGTAATTTGATCAAAACAATCCCAGATGCCTTGCAAAACGTATTTCTGAAACCTAGTATTCTTGATATTCAAGTCAAAAAATATTGGCCATTTATTCTCGAAAATTGTCTTCTTATTTTCTCACTACTATATCTATTTAAATTAAGAAAAAAAATTAATTGGAATTCCCCTATATTTTTGTTTTTTATTGGATTATCATTGACATTAGGAATATTTATTGGTTTATTGAACCCAATAATTGGTACTTTGGTTCGTTTTAAATCTATTTCATACCTATTTTTATACTGCGGACTTTTATCCATAATACCTTACAAAAAGCCATGTTAGCAATGCTAATTTATTTAATAGTTATAAGTTTAATGATATGGATAATGAATAAAAAACAATTATTTCCTTATTCTGTGTCATATAAAAAATGGATTTCAATAGCATTCATTTTTAAAGTAATAGCCACAATAGGCATGTGGTATATTTACACATATTACTACACCAATCACGCTGTAAATGATATCTATAAGTATTATAAAGATGGTGAGATAATACACTCATTATTAAAAGAGAACTTTTCTGATTTTATAAAACTTATCAGAGGCCAAGAAATATATAATCCGCAAAGTTTATTAAAAATTAAGGAATTAAAGTATTGGGTAAAAATCAATAGTTATGGTATATATAATGATAATCAAACCATTATTCTCTTAAACAGTTTATTGCTTTTTCTATCAAACGGTAATATGATAATTCAATCACTCTATTTTTCTACAATTGCTTTCTTTGCTACGCTCTTACTATTCAATTCTTTTGTTGTTTATTTTGATGAGAAAAAAAAATATTTATTTGGTATATTATTTTTTACCCCTTCCATACTGCTGTGGACTTCTGGACTGTTTAAAGAAACCCTCATTTGGATAAGTCTATCTCTGGTAATTATTAATATTAACACATTAATAATCAAAAACAAAACTTGGGTATATCTTTTCACCCTACCCTTAAGTTGTCTACTTCTACTTATATCTAAAGCATATTATGCTGCTTTTATTCTACCAACCATTGGGTGTATTCTAATTTTTTTAACTCTTAAATCATTGCCAATTAAAACTATTTTTAGAAGTGTATATCTTTTACTATTTTCTCTTTTCTTGTATTGGTCTGTTTTCCATAATCCTGTTATCTACGATTATGAAGGGAAAAATGAAAAAGAGCAAATAGAAGAATATAAAAAAGTAACATCAAAATCCTATGAACGTAACGTGCTCGGAAATGATTTAAACATACTAGAAATGCTCCGTTTTAAACAAGCAGACTATAAATATGAGGCACGAATTGAAAAGGCAAAAAGTATAATCAAAATAAAAAAAATAGATGGGAAGCTATCAAATTTGTTTGCATGTATCCCATTCGGACTTATCAATGCCATAACAAGACCATCGCTTGTTGATATTAATTCAGCCTTCATAGCCTTACCAGCAATTGAAAATACAATATTACTTGTTCTAATTTTTGCAGCTTTTAGATTTAGATGCCAATTATCTATTGAACAGAAGCCAATCGAATTGTTATTGAGATATTTTACCGTTTCTTTACTCATATTTATAGGGATATTGGTTCCCGTTCTTGGTAATTTAGTTAGGTACAGGGCTCCTATATTTCCTTTAATACTTGTACTACTCTTATTTCACACGAACATAAATCAACTTTTTAGTTATCTCAGAAAATTCAAGTAACCCCCCGATACTTAACACAATTAAGTATCTTTGAAATAAAAAAGAATGTTAGAAATATTACTCTTTTTCGTTTATCTATTTGCAATTCTCTTGATATTATTACGATGGAAATTCGTCCTAAAAAGTGATTTAACTTCAAAAAACATACTTATTCTATTTAGTATTAAATTATTCTTTAGTTTTCTTCTTTATTTCATTTACACAAAATACTATACAGATAGAACCCTAGCAGATATCTTCAAATTTTATGATGATGCTAAACTTCTATACACAAATATTTACAACAATAATAAAACTGATTATTGGAAAATCGTTTTTGGAATAGATAATGATCAACCTTCAATTTTTCAGGAATTAAAGAAGCTACAGTATTGGTTTGAACCAAATGAAGCAACAAGTTATAATGACAATCGTATCGTTATCAGAATGAACTTACTATTATTTCCATTCACAAATGGATTTTACTTTACCCAGACATTATTCTTTTCTTTTCTTTCATTTATAGGACTAATTGCCTTATATCGTATCGCTAAAGAATTTCTGAAAATCAACCAGGAAAAAGCCATCATAAGTGTCTTTCTCATACCTTCTATTCTATTTTGGGGCTCTGGAAATTTAAAAGAAAGTATATTATTATTCGCTTTGGGTCTTTATATATTCTATTTGTTCAAAACACTTAACAAACCCAACTTATCAAATATTAGTGTATTGATTACAAGCATATTAATACTCACCTATACTAAATCGTATGTACTTTTATCTCTAATACCTGGAACTTTAAGTCTACTAATTTCAATTGGATTTAAAATCAAAAAAACAGGATTGATCTATATGCTGTCAATATTTTTTTGCATTGTAGGATTGTTAGTAATATCCTTTTACATTCCTGAATATGATATAATAAAACAAATACAAACCAAACAAATAGAATTCAACTCCGTAGCCATCGAAATGCATGCAGCAAGTAGAATTAAAGTACCATCATTGGATAACAGCATTTATTCAATTTTAATCAATTCACCAATTGCATTAATCAACACCTTAGCAAGACCAACCTTTTTTGATGCAACTTCTGTCCTTTCTTTTTTCGCAAGTATTGAGAACCTTGGTATCTACCTATTGGTGTTCCTCGGAATTATTTTCCCTGTAAAACAGACAGAAAGTCAAAAACAATTTATATACTTTTCAATCTGTTTTACCGTATTGTTATGCATATTTATTGGATTGATTGTTCCTGTATTAGGGGCAATTGTAAGATACAAAACACCCTATTTACCACTACTCTATCTATCCCTATTTTCATTAATCGACTTTCAAAAAATAAGACAAAAATTTAAAATAGTTCCAAATGCAAAATGACGTAAAATACATATTAATTACAGGCGCGACCTCTGGTTTTGGTGAAGCAACTGCAATTGAATTTTCTAAAATGGGTTGGAATATTATTGTTACAGGTAGAAGAAATGATAGACTCAGACAATTAAAAGAAAACCTTATAAAAAAATACAAAAATGATGTCATTACCTTAAATTTTGATATTAGGAATCAAAATGAAGTAATACATGCAATTCAATCCCTTTCGGAAGATGTAAAACGTAAGACGCATGTCCTCGTAAACAATGCAGGATTAGCATCCGGAAGATCACCTATTGACGAAGGCAATGTAGAAGATTGGGAACAAATGATTGACACAAATATAAAAGGTCTTCTTTACATCACAAAAGAAGTAATACCAATTTTTAAAAACAATAAATCTGGACATATCATCAACATAAGTAGCATCGCAGGTAAAGAAAATTATCAAGACGGTAATGTATATTGTGCGAGTAAACATGCTGTTGATTCACTTTCTAATTCAATGAGAATAGATTTACTTAAACACGGGATCAAAGTAACAAATATTGCACCTGGAGCAGCAAATACTGAATTTTCAATCGTTCGTTACAAAGGTGATTTAAATAAAGTAAATGCAACCTATGAAGGATACCTACCACTGGTTGCCCAAGATATCGCTGAAACAATTTACTTTGTATGTTCAAGGCCAAAACATGTAACCATCAATGACCTTGTTATTATGCCGAGTGCACAAGCAAATGCAACATTATTTAACAAATTATAATAAAATGAAATTTATAATTACTCTTACTATATTATTGGTTCTTTGCGCTTGTATGAAAAGTAAAAAAGTAGATTTAGTCTTACATAATGCAATTATTCATACAGCGAATGATATGAATGAAATTGAAGAGGCAATGGCAATAAAAGATGGAAAAATTGTTGAAGTAGGACCTGAAAGACAAATACTAAACAAGTACCGGTATGATGAAAGTATCGATTTGATGCAATCAAGTATTTACCCTCCTTTGACAGATGGAAACTTTCCTATTTTTAATTTTATTGACACCAACAAAACGAATATTCATGAACAAATCAGTGATTTAGAAAATGAATTATTGCAGCAAGGTATAGATAAGATATGTTTACTCAATATCTCACACAGTCAACTTAAAATAATTTTAAAACAAATTCAAAAATTTCCATCTGTATTGAGGTACGTAGTATTCTTAAAAGATGAAGAACAAAACTTTTCATTTATTAAAAAGAAGAAATTCATAAACGTAAAAAATTTTAAGATTCAAGGGATTACAATAAACAACTTACAAGAAATTGATAATACAATCATAAGAGCAAAAGCAAACAATATGCAAATTCAATTAGAGAATTCAGACTTCCAAAGTACAAGAACAAAAATAAAAAATCACCTCTTTGAATATGCTAGTGATCACCGTTGGATAATAAATGGTAACACCATTAAAGATGATAATGAGTTAACAGAAATCTTTTTACAAAATCTTTTTATCCTATGTACTGAAAATACTAAATCAACGATTCTTAATGAAAATCAATTATATAGTTTTGGTAGAGGAAATACAAAGAATCTTTCCTTTTTTTCATCATTGAATTCATTTAAATTAAAGAATAAACTTTCAAATGATTGTGTATTGAAAAGCATCACTAATTGGTCTTCCTATCTTACTTTCTCAGAAAAAAAAGAGGGAACACTAGAAAAAAATAAGTTCGCAAACTTCATCATATTCCCGAAAGATATAGATTTTTCAAATGAAAATAAAGATTTATATATTTCTCAATTATTTCACAAAGGAAAGGCTGTATATTCAACTGAATAACTTGTCACTCTAAGATTATTTTATATATTTAGGTAATTATCAATACATCAGATTATGAAACGACTATTCGATATACCATACCATCAATTAACAAAATTTCCAAATGATAAAATGTTTACAACTAAAAAAGATGGAATTTGGACATCTATATCCACCTCTTTTTTTATTGATTTAGTCAATAGTATATCAAAAGGACTAATCGCAAAAGGAATACAACCTGGTGATAAAATTGGTATAATTTCATCTAATCGTTATGAATGGAATTCATTAGATGTTGCATCACTTCAAATTGGTGCGATCGTTGTTCCAGTATATCCAAATATTTCTATAGACGACTATACTTATATTTTCAATGATGCAGGTATTAAAATTTGTGTAGTTGGAGATAAAAATTTGTACGAAAAAATAGATAGTATAAGATTTAAATTAGAATCTTTAAATGAGTTGTATTGCTTTGATAATGAAACAGGAATTCCACATTGGGGAGAACTAAAAACAATTGGAAAAGACATTGAACAAAAAGAGATTGAAGAACGCAAGAAAAAAATCAATAACTTAGATTTAGCAACTATAATTTACACCTCTGGTACAACAGGAAATCCAAAAGGAGTAATGTTATCGCATAATAACATTATTTCCAATGTTCTTGCTTGTGTTGACAGGATGCCCTGCGATGAACATTCACGTGTACTTACCTTTTTACCTGTATGTCATGTATATGAAAGAATGTTACACTATTTATACATGTATATGGGCTGTGCGATTTATTTTGCTGAATCAATGGATACTATCGGCGATAACATCCGTGAAGTAAAACCACATATGTTTACTGCCGTTCCAAGATTAATAGAAAAAGTGTATGATAAGATTATGCACAAAGGAGAAGAATTAACAGGTATTAAAAAAGCATTGTTCTTTTGGGCGGTAAAAATTGGTGAAGAATATGAAGTAACTGGTAGAAGTTTATTTTACAACATAAAACTTGCAATTGCACGTAAACTTATCTTTTCTAAATGGCAAGAAGCTTTGGGTGGAGAAACTAGAGCAATTGTTTCGGGGAGTGCAGCATTACAACCTAAACTTGCAAGAATATTTTTAGCAGCTGACATTACTGTATTGGAAGGCTATGGCTTAACAGAAACATCACCCGTTATCGCAGTTAACTGTATCAAAAATGGAATACGTATCGGCACGGTTGGTACACTTATACATGATGTACAAGTTAAATTGGCTGCTGATGGAGAAATTTTAGTTAAAGGTCCTAATGTGATGATAGGCTATTATAATCTACCTGATAAAACGGCTGAAGAGATTGATAGTGATGGCTGGTTTCATACAGGAGATATCGGTACCTTTATAGAAAACAAGTTCTTAAAAATAACAGACCGCAAAAAAGAAATTTTCAAAACATCTGGCGGAAAATATATTATTCCACAAGCAATGGAAAATAAATTCAAAGAGTCTCGATTTATTGAACAAATCATGGTCGTAGGAGAAGGTCAAAAATTTCCAGGAGCATTAATAATACCGAATTTTGTTTATCTAAGGGAGTGGTGCGTACTTAAAGGGATTAAAGAGTCTACTAAATCTAATGTAGAATTGATAAATTTAGACCTTGTAATTAAAAGATACGAAAAAGAAGTAGAGCATTACAATCAATTCTATGGTGGATTTGAGAAAATAAAACGTTTTCAATTACTAGCTTCCGAATTCTCAATAGATAACAATGAACTAACTCCTACTTTAAAATTGAAAAGAAAAATAATATTAGAAAAATATAAGCAAGAAATTGCCCAAATTTATAACGTTTAACATGCAACAATTAGAATCAATATTTAATTATTTTCCAAATTTAAGTGAAAAGAAAAAAGAACAATTTTCTGCATTAAAAGAATTATATACTTTCTGGAATGATCAAATAAATGTAATTTCTAGAAAAGATACCAATGACTTTTATGAAAGACATGTATTACATTCTCTAGCCATTGCAAAAGTGATAACATTTAAAGATGAAACACGAATTTTAGATATTGGTACAGGTGGAGGTTTTCCAGGGATTCCATTAGCAATATTATTTCCTAATTGCACGTTTGTATTGGTAGATTCTATTGGAAAAAAGATTAAAGTCGTACAAGAAGTTGCAAATGCGTTGGGACTAACAAATGTTACAGCGTATCACAAAAGAGCAGAACAAATTAACGAACAGTTTGATTTTATAGTCAGTAGAGCAGTAACAGCCATGCCTTCTTTCTTAACATGGACGAGAAATAAATTCATTAAACTCAATAAAAATTCGCTCTCAAACGGAATACTTTACTTAAAAGGTGGGGATCTAAGCGAAGAAATGAAAGATATAAAACATAAAATTGTTTATCACGAGATACCTAAATTTTACGCTGAATCATTCTTTGAAACAAAAAAAGTGGTGTACCTTGATATGAACACGACAAACAAAAAGTAATTAAAACTTATACTTTTTGAGTATTGCGTCCCAATTCCAAATAAAATTTTGCAGTACATCATCCATCCTCTTTAAAAACAATGGATTTGGAGCTTGCATTCTTTTGAAATAATCATCTTGAAAATCATTCAAATTATACTTATGAAATACAGCTTTTGACATTCCATACAACACATTTTTTGAAGGATGGTTTACCCTAGCAATAAATGCTTTATATTCCTTTACCAAATTTTCAAACTCTGACTCAGATTTACCAAAAACACCAGCGAATTTTTGTATAATTAAAGTCTCTACATTAGTAGCCTGAAGTGCATCGAAACTAATTTCAAGAGAAATAATATTACCAACAATAACTATCATTGCAAACTCCCCACTCTGTTCTGGAAGAATTTGTGGTGATTCTTCAAATGCTGAATCTTCATTAATCAACGAAGCAACATCTTTAAAACCGTTATCAATCACCTCTAACAAACCATTTACAAAAATGTTAGCCAAAGTATTATCAGACAATTTTCTTTTTAAAAATGAGCGTATCATTAATTAAATTTTAACTTTAAACAAACAAAGTTACAATATTTAAAAGCTTGAAAGAAATATAAAAAAAATGAATATTCAACAAGTTATTAACACGAGAGTTAATAGGAATAAAGACATAATGTAACTTGAGACTAAAAAACTAGTATATTTAACTACTCAGAAATAGTTAATCTAAGTGAGAATAATTATCACATTAATTTCATTCTTTATAATATACAGTTCATTCTGTCAAGATGTACATTGGTCTCAAATTAATTCAAATCCAATTTATCAAAACCCAGCAAATTCAGGAGATATAGACGCGGATTATCGTTTTGTATTTAATCTTAAAGATCAATGGAGAAAAGTTACCAAACCATATGAAAGTACATCCATTTCTTTTGATTATAAATATAAGTATATTCAAAAAATAGGTATTGGAGGAATATTTATCGCGGATAAAACTGGAGATGGAGTTTTTAAAACATTCGAATTTAGAATCGTACCTTCATATCAAATATTAAAAATAAAGGCTTCTCAAACACTAAGAATTGGTATTGACTTTGGAATAAATAATAGACAAATGACATTCAATAATTATATGTACAATAATCAATTTGATGGATTAATCTTTAATGAAAATATACCTAATAATGAAAGCTATACTAATTCTTCAAAATCCAACTTTATTTTGGGAGTTGGTATGACTTACAAAAATCAAATAAATCATTCTAATTCAATAACATCAGGTATTGCTATTTATAATCTAAATCAACCTAGCCAAAGTTTTTATAGTACAGATGTACCTAGATCTAGAAGATATCATCTATTTACAAATCTAAACAATGTAATAAATCACAAATACATTTTAATCCCATCTATTAATTTTGAATTTCAAAATTCTTACAAGGAACTATTGTTAGGAATAAAAATAAAGTACAAATCAAAAATCGAATACCTCAAAAAATATTCATTCAATTCAGGAGTCTACTTTCGAAATAAAGACGCGATAATAGGTTTGTTTGGAATTGACTTTAAAAATCATTTTTTTTCAGGTTTAAGTTATGATATAAATATTTCACAATTAACAAAAGCAAGTAACGGAAGAGGTGGTATTGAATTTTCATTAATATATATATTGAAAAACAAAAATATCAGAACATTAAAAAATGTAAAATGTATAGAATATATGTAATCTTGATATTTTTTTTTCACACCACATCATGGAGTCAAAAAAATCTAAAACTAAAATATGAAGCTGAACAATTTGATAAAATTGGAAATTACGAAAATGCGGAAGAAATCTACAAACAATTATACCATAACGACACAAACAACATTAACAACTTATTTTCATATGCTAAAGCTTCAGCAAAAAACAGAAAACTTAAACAATCTATTAATCTATATAAAAAGCTCCTTAAAAGAAACCCTAAAAAGGAAATTCAAATTATAGCGCTCTTTAACATTGGTGAATGCTTCAAAAAAACAGGAGATTATAGTCAAGCAATAGAACATTTTAAAATAGGGTTTGAAAAAAATAAGATACTTAAATTAGACAACTATCAAAGTAAATTTAAGCGTGAAATTGAATCATGTGTCTGGGCAGAAAAATCTATCCGAGACACTAATAATCTAGTATTATATAACAAATATGATTCAATCTTTTCAAATTATTCTAACATCGCACATAGTTGGAGTGATTCAATCCTAATTATTAGTTCCAATGAAAGTATTTATACCGCTGCAGAAATAATAAATAGTGATTATTCAACAATGAAATTATATGAAATAAACACCAATTCAAATCGATTAAAAATAATTAATGAATTAAATTCATTTGGCTTTAATTCAATAAACGGAACCTTCTCTGATGACAAACAAAGATTTTATTATAGTTTATGTAATCCAATTACTAATAAATGTAAATTGATGTATTCTTATTATGAAAATAATATGTGGTCAAAACCAGATACATTAATTGGACAAGTAAACATAAGTGATGAAAATTATACAATGCCTTCTTTTGCCACAATTAACAATAAAGAATATCTTTTCTTTTGCTCAGATAAAATAGGCGGTAAAGGTGGACTTGACATGTATATTGGAGAAATCGTTAACGAAAAAACAATTAATAAAATTAAGAATTTAGCAAAAATAAACTCATTAGAAGACGATATAACACCTTACTATAACAATAGTAACAATACACTTTATTTTTCTTCCAAATGGTTAAATAATTATGGTGGATATGACATATATAAAGCTGAATTAGAAAATTTAAATGTAAAAAAAATCGAAAATCTAGGAATCCCAATTAATAGTGCACAAAATGATTTATATTACTTTGAAAAAGATGATTTGCATATTGTAACAAGCAACAGAAATTTAATAAACAACGACGGATGCTGTAATCACATTTTCATTTATAAATCTAAATCAACTGAAATACAAACAAATGAATTCAATGAAATCGATACTTTAATAACATATAGCAATAGTACATCAAGAATAATACAAAAAGAAAAGCATATAAATACACTAAAAAAATTATTTCCAATAGCCTTATATTTTCATAATGATATACCAAATCCTAAAACAAATGACACTACAACTAGTATAAATTATAAAGACACATACGATAATTATTTATTAATGATAAATGAATATAAAACTGAATATTCAAAAGGACTTAAAACAACAGATGATATCGAACAATCGAATGATGAAATAAATTACTTTTTTCAAGACTATGTTGAAAAAGGTTATAATGAATTAAATAAACTTCTTGAAATATTAGAAATTGAACTAAATAATGGAGTGTCTTTTGAAATAAAAATTAAAGGTTACGCAAGCCCACTTGCAAAATCAAAATACAATGAATACCTAAGCAAACGAAGAATTCAATCAATCAGAAATTATATAGAAAATTTCAAGAATGGAGAACTAAAAAAATACCTAATTACAAGTCAAAATGGACCTAAACTTACATTTAAGGCAATTCCATTTGGTGAATCAAAATCAAGTAATTTTATAAGCGACAACCCAAACGATATACGAAATTCAATCTACTCAATTAATGCTGCATTAGAGAGAAAAATTGAAATTTTGAGTGTAGAAGAAACGGACAACGAAATTATACAACATATTAAAGTAGATAGACAAATTATTGACCTAGGAAAAATCAATTCTAATTCAAAACAAAAAATTACTTTTCAATTAGAGAATAAAAACAATAATAATATAATAATAAACAATATACACGCCAATTGTAAATGCATTAACATAGAAACCAAATCAATTGAACTATTACCTAATCAAAAAAAAGAATTTAGCATCGAACTTAACAGTTATAATTTAAAGAACAAATTTGAAAAGTCGATATACTTAAAAAGTGATTCTTCAGCAAGTTATTTGCGTCTAATAGTTATTGGAGAAATTGAATAATTTTTATATATTTAAAGTTATGGAAAAGCCAAAACGAATATTATTTCTAGATCTAATGCGAGTACTTGCATTATTTATGATGATTCAAGGTCATACTACATATGATTTTCTAGATCTCACTATTAGAGATGGTCACAGCACAGGTATTAAAATATGGACAAGTTTACGTGGTTATACTGCTCCATTTTTTATGATGGTATCAGGAGCTGTATTTACATTCTTGATGCTTTCCCAAGAACAAAAAGATGGTTCAAATCCAAGAGTTAGAGCGGGTATAAACAGAATATTCACTTTGCTATTTTGGGGATATTTATTGAATTTTCCAATTTACGAGATTGGTCAAATTTTCACAACAGAAGGACTTAATCACTTTTTAAGTACAGGAATTATTGAAACATTTTTCACAATTATTTGGATATCATTGACTCTCTACATATACAAAGCAATAACGAACAAAGAGCAGGTGTATGAAGAAAATGCAATAAAAAATATATTTAGAGAAGGAGCTTTAAAACACACACAGTTTAGAACATCATTATTCAATAAAAAATATTTTGTGGATGAACATAGAAAAAAGAGACTAATGTCATCGGTATTTTGGGGGGTGATTATAAGTATACCTTTTTTAATTATATCAAACGTATTAACAATTGAAGAAAAACAACGAGCGCTTCGTGTTGATGTATTACATATCATTGCATTAGGGTTACTTACAATCATGTTTGTGTATTTCATATCTGCTCATAAAAAATGGATAATGACAGCTATATTCTTTATATTAATGTTGATTATCATAAGTATGTTCCCATTAGTTAATAATGTAGATATGTCACATTTACCAATATTTGTTGCTCCTTACCTAAATGATTTTGAAACAAAATCAATGTTTCCTCTTACTCCTTGGTTAGCATATATTTTTGCTGGTGCGCTCTTAGGGTTATGGCTTAATTATGAAATTAAGCAAGAACACTTTGAAAAAAGAATTGGATATAAGTTAGCATTAATTGGAATTGGATTTCTTTTGCTCTCATATTTTGGTGACCTTTTTGAGAGGTTCTACCACGGGAAAAGTTATTATTGGCATGATAGTCCTAATTTAATATATCATAGAATAGGAATCGTTATGAGTGTAGGAGCTATAATGGCTTTTTTAAGTTTAGTAATAAAAGACTTACCAAAATTCATGAAACAAATGAGTAGGAATACTTTATGGTTATATGTAGGTCATTTAATCATTATATATCAATTTGTAAAACCATTGATAGGATATCAAACACGATTCAATGTTCCAATTACTTTAGTATGCATAACAACTATGTTTATATTAATGTACTTACAAACAAGAATTATATTATTCGTCCAAAAAAACAATGGATATATTGAAACTATTAAATTATTAATTCATAAAAAAAGCTCCTAACGGAGCTTTTTTTATGAATTAATAATTCGAGAAGCAATATCAATAAAATCATCTTTTTCTAAAACCAACTTAGAATTAGAAAAATTCATATCAGTCATCGAATTAATTGGTACTAAATGTATATGAGCATGTGGAACTTCTAAACCAATAACAGTAACTCCAACTTTTTTACAAGGAAAAGCAACCTTAATTTTTTTTGAAACAAGTTTAGAGAAAACAATCATATCAGCAAGTAAATCATCTTCTAAATCAAAAATATAATCAATTTCGATTTTAGGTATAATTAAAACATGACCTTTAACAAGCGGCTGTATGTCTAAAAATGCAAGAAATTTTTCATTCTCAGCAACCTTATAACAAGGAATTTCACCATTAATTATACGTGTAAAAAGAGTTGCCATTACCTTGTAATATCAATAATTTCAAAATTAATAATTCCGTTTGGAGTAATTACATCTGCTACATCACCAACTTTCTTTCCTAATAAACCTTTACCTATTGGAGAATCAATAGAAATTTTCTTTGCTTTTAAATCTGCTTCATTTTCTGCTACAATTGTATATTGCATCTCCATTCCATTACTAATATTCTTGATCTTAACAGTAGATAAAATAAAAACCTTAGATGTATCGATTGTTGACTCATCAATGATACGAGCATTAGCTAAAATTGATTCTAGTTTTGAAATCTTCATTTCTAATAATCCTTGTGCTTCTTTAGCAGCATCATATTCAGCATTCTCTGACAAATCTCCCTTGTCTCTAGCTTCAGCAATTTGATCAGATATAGATGGACGAAGAACAGTTTTCATTTCGTGTAACTCATCTCTTAGTTTCTTAAGTCCTTCTTCTGTATAATAGGTAATTTGTGACATAATAAAAAAATTAAAATAAAACAGAGAACCTATTGGTCCTCTGTTTTCAATAAAAATTAGCGTAATTATTTGATACTTATAGTAGTTCCAAATGTATGAATTAATCCAAAAGGAGAAGACATTCTTACAGCATATTCTAATCCCAATGCAGTTTTATTTTTTCCAACTAAAGCATCAACTGAAAAACCACTAGTAAAACCAGTAAGAGCATTTGTTCTGTTATCTACACTCATTAAATTCTTTTCGTACACATAACCAGCTCTAACATTAAAAGCTATATGCTCACCAGACATAGAATAATCTAAACCTAATCTATATTGGTCATTTGAAAATGAATTACCTGTAAACGAAGCCATAGTAGTTAATTTGGAATTAGCGTTAAAAATAAAGTCATAAGAAGCACCCATAGCTAATAAAGAAGGCAATTCATAAGCTTGAGTTCGCTGTTCTAATGTAGCCGTTTGACCAGTAGACAAATAAGTTACTTGAGTAGAAATACCATCACCTGATTGCTTCATTGGTGGACCAACATTTTTTAATGTGATACCCATTTTTATTTGATCTTTTTCACCAGTTACATATCGAATTCCTGCATCTAATGCAACACCAGTAGATCCTAAATTGGAAATTGATTCAGACAAAACTTTAACATTAATACCTCCAGATATAGAGTGTGTAAAAAGCTTAGAGTAACCTAAATTAATAATATTTACTTTAGGTGAAAAAACACCAATACCACCTTCAGGATTCTCAACAGTAGTTATTGGAATATCACCAAAACTCATTGATTGTACACTAATACCTAAAACACTACTTTCACTTAATCTTTGAGCCAAACCAGCACTAGAAAAGCGAATACCAGAATTCCCTAACCAATTAGTATAATTAAATTTCAATTGCGTTTTATCTGTATAAGCTAAACCAGCAATATTAATAAAAGTAGCCTCTATTCCATTAGTAGTTGCCACACCAGCATCACCAGATGCAAGACTACGTGACCATGGATTAGCTAACAATTGAGATGCACCTGCAGAACCGACACGGTCCTCATTACCTGCAAAAGTAAATGTATACGTTAGCATAAACGCAGTCCCAAGATAAAATTTTAATTTATGTAGTAACATAACCTATATTTAAATATTATTAAACAACTAAATGTTTTCTAAATCAACCTCACGCATTCCACCGAAAAACTTAACAACTGTAGAACCAACACCTGGGACATCTACATGTATTAAATATATACCGCTAGCTATAGGAATAGCCTGTGTATTCTTTAAATCCCAGTCTACATAATTAACTTTTGAGGCTTTTTTAAATGACCAAATTAACTTACCAGATATATTAAAAATCTTTATAGTACAATTTTCCGGTAAATTAGTAATCTTAACACGTGTGTCTAAGTTATGTCTAGAAACCGAAGAATATGCTTCATAAGCTGAATAAGCATAATAAGGATTCGGAACAACGTTTATTAATGACAACTCATCTACTTTTCGATCTTGACTAGAAATTGTAGAAGCCAAAGCATCCTGACTCCAACCATACATAGGTTTACCGTTATTCAAACCAGTTGTTTTGAAATCATTAAATTCTTTATTAATACGAACTTTTAGAGTAACGTTAGTTGATAATAACTTAGAATCTGAATTTAAAACTGGATTTACAACCCACTGTAAACTATGATAAACATCTTTATAACGTTCATAATTTTTTGGATCTGAATTCAAAGCTAAATTATCATATACCCAATTATTTACACCATCATAATAAGGACAATTTCTAAAAGTATCAGGCGAATAATATCCATGAACATTATAACCAAATATATATATTGGATGCTGTCCTCCCAAATGTGGATTTCCAGTATTATCATAAGTAATTTCATTCGGATTCCATATCATATCACGACCATTGTCGATGGATAAAAATGAATTTTCACCAAATGCCATATGTAATCTCATCCCAGACTCTAAATCTATTGCATAACCTGGGAACCAACCCATACCACGAGCATATTTGTTATTAGCAGTATCTTTTATTTGATTTCCGTTTTTATCTACGCTAATACCTCTTCTTAATGTACCTGCTTCAGCATTACCCTCATTTAAAGATTTATGTCTACCTAATTCAATAACTGGACATCTTGTCCATTTAGAGGTATCAGAAGTTATGACAATATCAATACTTGTTAATCGAGAAATGCTAGAGAAATTACGAGCATCAGAATAAAAAGATTTAGTAAAGAAAGAAGGGTAAGCCAAAGGCATAAATTCACTTTGATAACCAACTAAACAATGCGGAGCAATACCACCTGAAATAAGAGACGAATATTTCTTTTCAGGATCTAATCCCTTTTCATCTGCATACAAATATGGATTTTCCCATCCTAATTCAGGTTTACTCTCATTGGCTTCTGGTACATAATCTCCAGATCTAATCCAATTGTTAGGAGAAAAACTGTTATCATCTTTCACAAAAGACAACCATTTTTTAGAAGAATCTGCAAACGTAATTGATGAAGAAATTGGGTCTGAATATCTCCTATACTCCTCAGAATAACTTGAAGTAGCGAAATAATATTTAGATTGAAAAATTTCAACAGAAATTCCCCAATCAGGTATTATTTGTTCATTATCGGAACCAATTGTTTCATCTGAAGTAACAGAATCTAATATTGAACCTCCTTCTTTGTCAAAACGATAAATTGTCCAACTTGAGGTATCGATACTAGAACCGTTAAAGTTAGAATAAGACTTACTTGTATCTGAAACGTAACCATTAAATTTACATGTATAATACCCACCCTTCAGACTCAAAGGATCTACAACTTTGACACTTAAAGGACCGTAACCATTATCATAAGTTGGAGTAGTTAAAAACCCTGTTTTCAAAATTTTATTTTTTGATTCCTCTGTTAATTCAAGATGACGATTCCCATTTCCTCTACCATCTATACGAGTAATCTTAGGGGTTGATCCATAATTAGAATTCTTTTCAATATTCTCAGCTCTAGTGTTATGAGGTATTGCTAAGGAAGCAACAATCGGACTACCATCATATGAATTACGAGACATAATAAAAGGAGTCTTTTGTCCATCTAAAGCAGTTGGATCATTTGGATCATATTTTTTAAAACTATTGTATGCATAAGCAACAGCTATGTAATAATATGATTTATTATTAACCAAGCTTGTCTTAGTAAACTGATCACTTGTTACAAGAAAAGAATGTTTTAAACCACTATTTGCACCACTAACTTTCTCTACAGGTAATGAAAAACCTAATTCTTCATCAAACTCAAAATTCACAATTCGAGAAATACCATTTTTAATATCACACTGTGCAACCAAACGTGCTTTATCAGTGTTAGTAACATCAGCAACCGAACCAGTATTGTCTTTCATTTGATATATCAAATATCCTTCAAAACGATAATATCTATCTGTTGGCTTGTTGTCTATCGTAGAAACAATATTAAAATCTAATTCTTTATACTTTTCTCCAAAATTATTTGATGAAGAAGGGTTTGATAAAGTAAGAACTACACTTTTATCTAGCTCTTGTATTGATAATTTTGGCGCACTTGGTGGTTCCAATAATTTAAAACAATTATCAAATAAAGATTGAGCCTTTGTATCAGCTCTTTTCAATGCACGTACAGATGCCATTAAGTCACCTTCTGCACTTCTTGCGTAAACGATACCAACAGTAATATTATTTACTGCACCTGGTCTTAAAGTAAAAGGACCAGCTGACTGAACAAATCTTCTATCTTGTGGTTGATTCGGTTTTGTTAATTCACTCCAAGATTTCATACCAGGATCAACACCTCCTGTACCCCAATCTAACGTATCAGAATCGTCAGGAAACATATAATCCGCTTTAATTGTAGTAGCTCCTGGGCTATTAGGAAAACCAGTTCCACCGTAAACCATTTTATCACCAAATCTCCATTTACCATTCATATAGTTATAGTACTGGGCAGCAGATGTAGGATCGGATTGACTTTGACTAGCTTGAGCAGTGTAATATGTAAAACGTTTCATACCATAACGTTCATTATCAATGATACCATCCCCATATCCAATTCCTAAACCAGCATAAACAATACCTTTATTTTCGATAGCATCAATTACCGTAGGAACAATTGTAATTTTCTTAATTGTATCGTCCTTTGGTCCAGGATTATCAATATTATCTGCATCTTGATAAGGACCTTCAAAGAAATCTACTCCAATAGCTGGTGGTAAAGAACCATAACCTTTACTACTTTGATAATTATCATCATAATTATCACCATTATAACAATAACCCAAACCTCTGGTAACATCACAACCAACATAATCATCTGTTGCACCACCTAAATCCGCATCAACATATTGAGAGAAATAAGTGTTATACAATGTTTGAGTGCCACGATTAATTAATTCGTAATTATAGAAAGTCATTCTATTAACATCATCACTAGTAGCAAAAGAAAACGCTTGAGCTCTTATTTCCATACCGATAGGGTCACCTCCAGTTTCTGTATGAATATTTCCTTTGTCATTAAATACCCACCAATGAGTTTCATCACCAAATAGTGAAATACGTCTATCTGATCCACATTTAATGTCATCACGACCTAAAATGTCATCATACCAAGGGTAATCTCCTAACAAAGGTTCATATTCACCATTATTGTTAACATCCTTAAATGGAGCTAAATAATGATCTTGACCTGCAGATACATCACCGTGTGCTGGCCAAGCATAAATTCTATTTAATACTTCGTTAGAAGGCGATTCACAATTATCTTGTTTTTTTGTTTCACAGTCTTTCCATGTTATGAATTGAATTACTTCAGATTTTCTAATAGTGAAAAATTTATCATATGCTACACATTGATCTGCATTAATATTTGCATCACCATAACCATGCACAGCACCATCACCTACAGGTTGTGAAGGATCATAATCACCTTTATCACCTCCAAATGTACTAAGAGGACCCGTCCAAAAATCATTACCAGAACTACGGTATTTTTGTGCGGCTAATTTTAATTGGTTGTTAACATCAGTACCACCCATCCAAAGTGAGGCAGCATAAATTGCTGTATTACCAGAACCTTTAGGAACTTCATAAGCAGCTCTACCATTAGCTCTATCCAAAAATAACATACCACCAGTTTCTAATCTAGCACTAACATCATTATACTTCATTGTCAAATTGGCACTAGCAGGTGCACAACTAGCTTTTGACTGGTGTGTAGATGACGATTGAACAACCTTATCATAATTATATGAAAAACTAAACCCACATACAAAAAGGGTCATAACTATTAATAAATACTTCATATTCTTAAACATTATTATGGAACTTTATTAATTAAAAATCGAATTTAACACCTAAACGAACTGTTCTAGGAGAACTAATATTAAAAGAGTTTTGAACTTTCATATTGTAGTAATCTCTGAATGATTGTTCGTCAATTTGATTTTGAATAGCATTTTGGTATTGAGCAGCCGCTAAATAACCATCATCATTCCAGTTTCCAGTAGCTCTATATACGTTAATTACATTGAATTGATTTAATAAATTGGTAGCTCTAACATACACATTAAAGAATGTTGCTTTTGCTTTTCCATCTTTTTGTTTAATATTAAAATTAAACGTACGATCTAATTGAATATCTAGACGATATGACCATGGTTTACGTGATCCATTTAATGTACCTGTTAAACCGGAGTATTGCGCATTCATTGCTGCTGCATTTGTTATAGATGCCTGAGAAGAATATGGTGAACCAGAATAAATATTAGTCATCAAATTCAACCCAGTATTTTCGAAAATTGCAAAATCACCAATAATAGGTCCATTATAATCTTTACCTTCTCCATAACGATAATCTGTAACAATATTAAACTGATGTCTTGTGTCAAAATCGTAAGGGAAAATACTTCTAAAGTTTAATCCAGTATTAGTAATTGCTGAAGTAGATGTTGCATCAGAACCAGTACCTTCTGCAAATTGAAGTGTATAGTTTGCAGTCATTCTTAAATTTCCAGTTCTTCTTAAATCATAAGATATAGTCAATCCTTTTACAGTACCAAAATCTCTATTTCCGAATGTACTGTATGAAGCAGGATATGCATCAAACAACTTTACTAATTGTACATTGTTACGTTGTTCTCTATAGAATGCGGAAATTTTCAATGATGAAGTAGCTGTCAAAACTTGTTGAAATCCTAACTCATAGTCAATAGTTGTCTCAGGTTTTAAATTCGGATTATTAATTACAGGAGAACTTGAAGCAGTAATAAACTGATATTCTGTCGGGTCAAAACGAGCAGCATTAGTCGGACGTTTTGTTAAGATATCATAGTGTGCAAAGAAAGACGCTTCATCAGAAATTGGGAATGAGAAAGCTAAACGAGGCATTACATTTACTTGTGGCTTATAATTTTGAAATGCATCAGCGCTCAACTTACCATTCTTAGCGGCAGTAGGATCTATTAACCAAGGCGCTATTCCACCTGCTCCTCTAATAACTTTTGGATCCTCAACGATTGCACCATTAGCATCATACCACTTAGAACCTGATCTAAAACCATTTATAGCAGTTGGATTAGAAACATCATTTACATAAACTGTATAATCTGAACCCATTGAACTTGGAATAGCTCCTGCCCAAGGATACTTAGTAACTAAAGCTTTTGCTTCAGCAACAGTTCTTGCATTGTAAAATAAATATGGATCTTTTAATACTGGTTGATTAGCATCAAAAACATCTACACGTACCCCAACATTGAAAACTAAATCACTAAATGAAAATTTATCCATTATATAACCAGAAACATATATTGGTTGGAATGCACCTATAAAACGTTTGTAATTTCCATTTTTGTCAAATTGATTAAAATATGCATTAACATCCGTTTTTCCACTCACTTTATTTCCAGCAATATCATAACCATAATATGAGATATAGGAATTACCATTATTCAATAATTCGTCAGGGGAGAACATATTAATTGACAACAAATTAGGATCAACTCTATCCAAATCTACGTAAGTACTGTTTGCGCCACCATTTGTTAAGCCTAGTTTGTTTCTTAAGTTATAATCAAAAAACGATTGATTTTCAGGCGTATTATTTGCTTTATCATTTGCATATGCTAATTTAGCTTTATCACCACCATAAACACCATTATGATAGTAAGCATATCCACTATTATATCTATCATATGATACTTGTTTAAAATTAGAATACTGAACAACATGTGCACTAGCAGTATCAATTTCTGTAATATGCTTATTAGTTAATTGACGTGCAATTTGCCATAATCCAATTGGACCATTATCTCCAGAACTCCAACTTCTATCAAAACGTTGTTCATATTCAAAACCAAGCGTCAAAGCATGATCTCCAATATTTACAGATCCAGAACCAGTTACACGAAATTGAGAATTGTCTGTTTTTCCAAAATAATTATAAGGAGTACCTATATTATTCCAAATATCATATACAGTAGCAGGTTGATCTCCATTACGTAATGCATTTCCTGCCTGAATTTGATATAAATTCTCATAATGTCCTGAAGGACTATTTTCAAAAATCTTATAATATTGAGTTGTTATTGCTGCTAAAGCTGCATTAGATTGATCAGGAGTGTAATCAACACGAACATCCTTCCAGCCATTCTGTACCGAGGTAAGTGTACTATAATTCATTGCATATGTTGGAGCCTGGGTAGTTCTGAAAGTACCAACGTGACCATAATTAAACAAATTATATTTGAATTTATCATCATAATACTGACCTTTAGATTGAGAATAATCCACCATCAAAGTATAGTATGCACTTTTAATCTTAGAACTTGAACCTGGCTGATTATTGACAAAACGTTGTGAAATACGTCCATAAACTCTCCAATCTAAAGATGTACTATTACCAAAATTAGTAAAGTTAAGTAGTGAATTGGCATAAGAATATTGTTTACCAAAACTATAGTTTAATGAACCACCAAAAGTTAAATTAATCGTTGGTCCAGTCCTAACATCGATCTTACCTGATGCAGAAACAACAGTTTTACGAGCATTCATTCTCCAAGCATTTTGTTCAAAATCAGAAGCTCTAAGGAAATTTGCATTAGAAAGTGGAGCTCTACCATCTGGCATTTGTCTCAACGGAGTAGCTAATAATGCATCTCTAACATCTTTTTTAATTCTATATCCCCCACCATTTGCAAGCGGACGGTTATCTAGTTCATCTGTAAAATTCCCTGAAACCAAGAAACCTAATAGAGGCTTACCTTTTCTACCTAATGAATCACGTTGTCTTAACAAAGGTCCTGAGAACATACCTTCAACTAGATTGTAACCAAATTTATCTAAACCAAAAACCTTACCATCATAACCGTTTGCATCTTTACCTTTAACATAAAATCCTGACGAAACACCCTCAACACTACCAAAATACTTAGCAGAAGGACCTCTTGTAGTAATGGAAATAATACCACCAGTCGCATCACCATAGTTAGCAGGTAAACCACCTGTAATAACAGAGACCTCTTCTATCGCGGACTTAGGTAAGTTAGAAGATCCTCTAACTTTTATATTATCTATATAATAATAGGAGTCATCAGATCTTGAACCTCGAATACTCATTTCTCCACTTCCCTCATTAGTACTTACCCCTCCAACTGTTTGAGCAACTTGAGAAGCATTACGAGCAGCTAACTTAGAAATATCATCACGCGTCATTGTACCTCCAGAAGAACCACCATCTTTATTAATAAGTGGAACCTTATAGGCTTTTACTACAACAGTTGCAACTTCCAATGTACCATCATCCGTTTTTTTAGAACCAGGTTTAGACAAAGTTAAATCATCTAAAAAGGTAATTTTATCACCTGATATAATTACACCAGTCGTAACACCAACAAGGTAACCTTCAACTTCATTCTTAAACTCTACATCATATTGACCAGGAGCAATTGAATTCATTTGAAATTTCCCTAAATCATCCGTTTTAGCACGATTTTTAACAACGTCACCTTGTTTCAACGAAACAATAGCATTGTAAACGGGTTCTTTGGTCATTTCATCCTTTATAACACCCTTCAGTGTACCTAATCCTGATTGGGAAAAAGAATAACAAACTGTAAACAAGACAGTTGAAATTAACAGGTTGATTTTACGTAACATATATTGTTTTTAAATTTCTATATTACCCTACTAATTAAAGCATAGATAAGGGCATAAAATTATAAAAATAAAATGGAAAAATATATCTTAACTAGATATTAATTGAAAATTAATTAACGAAATCTTGATTTTAAATTAGCCAATAATTTATAAAAAAGAAAAAATATCTATAATTGTACTTATTATAATGATAACCATAAATAAAATATTACGAAACAATATTGTTTTGCATATATGCAAATATGAAAATATTGAATTCGATGAATATATACCCTATTTAAATAATGAAGAAAAAACTAAGTTTCAACTTTTTAATACCATCAAAAGAAAAAGTGAATTTGTACTAGTCCGTTATATCATAAAAACAAATATTGGAAACTATACAATAATTTACAATGATTTAGGTGCTCCAGAGTTAATTGATGGTCCTTTCATTTCTATAAGTCACACAAAATCTTATGTCGTCGTTGCTACATCATATCAACGTCCTGTTTCTGTAGATATAGAAGGAATCCAGCATCGTTTAGAAAAATTAAAACATAAATTTATAAATACTAACGAAGAAAAGTATATAGATGGGAATAATGATAGATTATTGATGTTAACCTCATTTTGGTGTGCAAAAGAAACACTTTATAAAATATCTCGAATGCAAAATTTATCTTTTCTTAGTAACTTAATTTGTTATCCTTTATCCGAATTAGAATATAATGGAATAATACAAACGAAAGACAGACAAGAAAATCATAAACTATACTTTATACATATAGAAAATTATGTTCTTTGTTATACAATAAATAATAATCGTGAAATATGAGTAACTATAATGTATATGATAAAATCATTTCAAAAACTGGACAAATAGCCGTATTAATAGATCCAGAAAAAATATCAAACTACATCAAGTTAAAAGAACTTTTATTAAAAATTGAAAAATCAAATATTGATTTCATTTTTATTGGAGGAAGTACTTGTAGCAAAATTCAATTTTATAATGTAACCAAATTCGTTAAAGAAAATTCTAAATTAACGACAATTATTTTCCCAGGAAGTAATAATCAGATATCAGAACATGCAGATGGGATATTGTATTTAAGTTTGATTTCCGGAAGAAATCCAACCTACTTAATAGGTCAACATGTTGAAAGCGCACTTCAATTATCTAATATAAACATTGAGATTATCCCCACAGGATATATTTTAATTGATGGACATTCTCAGACATCAGTTGTTAACATAAGTCAAACTAAAGCGATTAAATCAAACGACATTGATTTAGCACTAAAAACATCGTTAGCAGGACAACATTTAGGAAAAAAAATTATTTATTTCGATGCAGGAAGTGGCGCCAAAAAACCAGTTAAAAATAAACTCATAAGAGAGATTAAAAATCATGTTAAAATTCCGATAATAGTAGGAGGAGGAATTAAAACAACTAAAAAAATAATTAAACTTAAAAAATTAGGTGTAAATATAATTGTAGTTGGAAATATAATTGAAGAGAATATCAATTTTCTAAATGAAATAAATAAACTTTCTAAGTAATTTAAATTGCAAAAAATATTTATCGATTGTTAAATAAAAGTTAATTTTCTTTAATTTGATTTAACACACAATTAATGCGGCATTAATTTACTTGCAAAAATAATAGAAGACTTTTGTGGTGTATTATCAAACACAGTATTACATCATGAAAAAAGGTATTTTATTAATTGTATTAACGATTATCACTTTTAGTCTCTATTCTCAAACTTCGTCAATTAGAGGTTCTGTAAAAGATGAAGCAACAGGAGAAACTTTGCCCGGTGTTAAAATCCTTATAGAGGGTACACAGAAAATGGGAATGACAGATTTTGATGGAAAATTCAATATTACAGGTATTCCTGTTGGAACATATGCTGTATCATTCAAATATGCGACTTATAACACAAAAAAAATTACTGATGTTGTTTTAAAACAAAATGAACCAGTAATAATGGACATACTATTGGCATCAGCAGTAAGTGAGCAAGCTGAAGTAACAGTTACAGCTACATTAAAAAAAGAAAGTAGTGCTTCTTTACTTCTTACTCAAAAAAATGCAGCAACAGTATCAGATGGAATATCATCTGAATCAATTAGAAGAACACCAGATAGAAGTACAAGTGATGTATTAAAGAGAATTAGTGGAGCGAGTATTCAAGATAATAAATTTGCAGTAATTAGAGGGTTAAACGATAGATATAACGCTGCCTATATCAATGGTGCACCTCTACCAAGTTCAGAGTCAGACAGAAAAGCCTTTTCATTTGATATATTCCCTGCAAATATGCTTGATAATCTTGTAATAATAAAAACAGCTACCCCTGATTTACCCGGAGAATTCGCAGGAGGAATTATACAAGTAAATACAAAAAGTATACCTGAAGAAAATTTTCAATCATTTACCATAAATGGTGGATATAATACAATTACAACTGGGAAAAACCAACTGACTTATAAAGGTGGAAAAACAGATTGGTTAGGAATTGATGATGGCACACGTGCAATGCCATCTAGTATTCCAAGTTCATCTAAACTCTTCCCAAGTAAAGTTACAGATCAAGCAATTTTAGCAAAATCCTTCACAGCAGATTGGGCATTACAAAATCAAACTTTTGCACCAAATTCAAATTTTCAATATGCTATAGGTCACACATTTAATATTAAAACACGAAAAATTGGAATTGTATCAGCAATTAATTACAATCGTACTAATGTGTATACAACAACCCAACGATCTGCCTATGACAATGGTTCCGAAACAAATGCGTCCGTAAAAACAAGTGATTTATTAGATAAAAATTATAGTGTACAAACAATGGCTGGTGCTTTAGTTAATATTTCATTAAAATGGAACGAAAATAATCAAATTGGTTTTAAAAATGTATTAAGTATAAACTCTGAAGACAGAGTGATTGATAGAAGTGGTAAATATATATTAGATGGTACCGGATTAAAATCAATTGCAAGATGGTTTACTAGTAATCAAATATATACAGGTCAATTAATTGGGGACCATTATATTCCAAAAGGAAAAATCAAAATAAATTGGATTGGATCATTTAGTTCAATTGAAAGAAAAATTCCCAACTTAAGAAGAAGTGTGTACACCAATACACTAGATGACACAACTTACAGAGCTGCAATTGAAAATAGTACTGGACCAAGTTATGGTGGAGGAATGTTTTTCTCACAGAATAATGAAGGAATTGCAAGTTTCAAAACAGATGTAGTTATTCCTATAAATACTGGAGAAAAACTTAAAACTGAATTGAAAATTGGAGGTTTTGTTCAACACAGATATAGAGATTTTAAAGCACGTCAACTAGGTTATGCAAAATATAATAAAGGTACAACCTATTTCAACGATAGTCTTTTATTAGAGAATGAATCGAATATTTTCAGTAATAAAAATATGGGTGAAATCAGTCCAGGAGTTGGTGGTTTCAAACTAATAGAAGGTACAAAACCAAGTGATTCATATAATGCAACATCTGATTTACAAGCAGCATTTGTAATGTTAGATAATAAACTTAACAAAAACTTACGTTTAATTTGGGGTGCAAGAGCTGAAAATTTCAAACAAAATTTATCAGCTATAAGAGATAATGGTGATACACTAAAAATAGATCATCCAGCAGTATTAGATATCCTTCCATCTGCAAATTTTGTGTATTCGATGACGGAAAAGCAAAATTTAAGATTAAGTTATTCTCAAACATTAAATAGACCAGAATACAGAGAGCTAGCACCCTTTGCATTCTATGATTTTTCAACTCAGTTTGTAGTAGCAGGAAATGACTCACTAAAAAGAGCGAAAATTCAAAATATGGATTTACGTTATGAATTATATCCTGGCAAAGGGCAACTAATATCAGGTTCATTTTTTTACAAGCAATTTTCAAATCCAATTGAACAGGTATCACGTGCAGATGTTCAAGATGAGATATATTACAGAAATGTAGGAGCTGCTACAAACTATGGAGTTGAGTTAGAAGCACGCTTTTTATTGTCTTCACTTTTACCATTTGACTCAGTTAAATTTTTGAATGACTTAACACTATTTTCGAATGTTGCAATCATACGCTCTAACATAGATCTTTCAACAATAATAGGAGCAAAAGCAAGACCTTTACAAGGACAATCACCATATGTATTTAATGCAGGAGCAACCTATGCAAATTCAAAATATGATTATTCAATAAGCTTAAATTTAAATAAAGTTGGTCCAAGAATTTTCATCGTTGGAAATGTTAATGAGCCCGATATTTGGGAAAATTCTAGAACATTTTTAGATCTTCAAATTGCAAAAACATTTTTAAAGAAAAAACTTGAAGTTAAATTTAACGCACAAAATATTTTAGCTCAAAATCAAATTTTCTATCAGAATAGTGCTAATGGGACAACTACAGGAAATAGCTTTATAAATAACATATTGTATGGTGACAAACATTATACTAATGGGTATGACTCAAAAGCAGATGACACATTATGGAATACTAATTTTGGAAGTGTGTTTAGTGGTACAATCACTTATAGGTTTTAGTAATAAATAATTAATATTCAAAATGTAAAGGCTAGGTTTCACCTAGCCTTTTTTTATGCGTATCGATATAAAGAAACATTTACTTAACAATAGATCTTCAATATTAAGAAGTGATTAAATTAATTAAACATAAAATTAAAATTGAATTAACAGCGCGCCTTAACTAATACAATAAGTTTGTTTCAACTTTAATTAAGATGAAAAATGAATAAATTTTACAAATTTGCACTGGTAGCATTTCTGAGCCAATCAGCATTCGGACAAAATGTAATACCAACAAATTACAAAGGAGCATTTGCGCCTGCACCAACTGTTCAATGGACAGATAAGTGGACAAATTGGGATCCACAAAACACAAATTATAATCCAAGTAATAAATCACTTGTTGATGTATCTACTAACATAACTAGTAATACAACTTGGACTGCTGATAAAATATATGTTCTAAAAGGACAGATATACGTTAAAAACAATGCTGTATTAACGATTGAACCTGGAACTATAATTTTTGGAGATAAAGCTTCACTAGGTTGTGGATTATTTATTACAAAAGGTGCTCAACTAATTGCAGAAGGTACTGTAGACAAACCAATTGTATTTACCTCAAATCAGGATGCTGGTAGCAGAACTGGTGGTGACTGGGGTGGAGTTATTTTACTTGGAAAAGCAAAAAACAATATCGTTGGTGGTACAGGAAATGTTGAAGGTATAGCAACTTCTTCTGATACTGAATTTGGTGGAAATGATGATGCAGATAATTCAGGAACACTTAAATATGTTCGTATTGAATTTGCTGGATACCCATATGCTCCTAATAAAGAAATTAATGGTTTAACTTTGGGATCAGTTGGTTCAGGAACTACAATTGATAATGTTCAAGTTTCATTCTCAAATGATGACTCTTTTGAATGGTTCGGAGGATCTGTAAATTGTAAACATTTAATTGCATACAGAGGATTAGATGACGATTTT
>CANGHE010000006.1 GCA_947453545.1 Flavobacteriia bacterium | reverse complement strand
TGCTCGCTAAACTCGGAGGGTAGGTCGATTGATTCTATGAGTGATTGTAGAACTAGATAAATGACAGATAGTCAGTGATGACGAAACAGAACCCGGCTTATGACTTGCTTTTTATTTTAATTTACGCAGCACTTAAACTTCTTCCTGAACGATATTGATTGAACACTTCATTTTGCTCCATGGAGGAGAAAAAGAATACCTTCTTTTTACTCCCATCGATATTAAATTCAAACGAAGTGTAAACAAAATTTAAAAAATGTTTTGTTTTATATTTTCTTATTTTATCGATAGGTGCTATAGTATTTTTGCCAACAGACTGTCTTATAATAAGATAATCTTCAATTAACGAAACATCAACCAAATCGTTAATTAGATATCTTATAACTAATGAAATAGTACTGAAAAGAAAAATAGAGGCTATTAATTCAATTGTTAACCCAAATATTGCAACGAATAACAATGAAATTGATATAAAAAAAACTATCATACTTTTAAAATAAGTTGACTTAATCTTCTCTGTTAGCTCAGTAGAAATATGCGTTTGATTATTAGAATTCATAAAAATACGTTTAAGTGCTTATACCGATAAAAACAAAAAATGTTACACACAAGTTTCTTTTATTGTTTAAAACGTAGATTTTGTCTTTACGTTGCTCTATAAAATCGTATAATAAGACTATTTTTTTTAAATTTGAAGAAAAAATATTATGGCTGAAAAAGCAAGTAAAAACACTAAGAAACAAGAGAAAGTATTAATTCTTTTAGAAGACTTAAGAAGCGAATCTGTTAATAAAGTGAAAACAGCATTAGATGCACTACAAATACTTGGAGAGCCATCAATTCTCAAAGATATAATACTTGCTATTAATATTAATGATGCACATTCCGAAAAAAATAATTTAATTATTGAATTTCTTAGCAGTCTTAAAGACACTTCTTGTAGAGATGAAATTATCAAATTACTAGAAGATGCATCAATGAACCAATATCGTCAAATTATTCTTTCAACAATTTGGAATAGTCCGATTGATTATAGCGAATATATTGATTTATTCGTTAAAATAGCTTGTGAAGGCGATCTAATAGAAGTATTAGATTGTCTAACTATTATTGAAAATATGGAAGGTCCGTTTGAAGAAGAACAAATTATGGAAGCAAAATTATTGCTGAATAACTACACTGAAAGTAAACAAAATACTTTACCTCAAAAAGAACAACTTATAAGTGAAATAGCATTGATTTTAAGAACAATTCAACTTCAATTAGACATAGAAGAATAGTTCAATTTATTAATCAATAATTGACTTACTCGATTAGATTGCTCAATATGCGACATATGTCCAGAATTAGGGATGATAGTTAATCTATCTTTGAGTAACAAATTTTTATTCATTACATCAACCGGAATCGTTTTATCTTCATCGCCTTGTATAATATAAATCTCCACCTGATTATGTTTATTGACCAAATCTGTATTATCTTCTCTATCCCTCATTGCGATAGATGCAAAAGCAATAGCTTCACTCGTCATTGTTTTAGCATCGTGAATTAAAGAAGCTATTTCACTATGAAAATTATGATGACTATGAAAAAGTCTTGGAATAGCCTCATTAATAAAGATATTTTTATTTTTTCTAACAATTTCAACAACTCTCGTCCTGTCTCTCTTCTTTTCTTCTGAATCCGACCAAAAATTAGAATTCATTAACCCACAAGTAAATACTCTCTGAGGAAATCGCTTAGCAATATTTAATGCCACATAGCCACCCATAGAGTGTCCTAACACATGGAAGTGATAAATTTTTAACTCATCTAACACATCAATTACGCAAGATGCAAAATAATCAATAGTTGGGTTATCACTAGAAAAATGTATCGATTTTCCATGTCCTGGTAAATCGATACGAATAAATTTCATTTTTAAACTGCTTAAAGACAAATAGTCCCACATAGTTGACGACTCTAAAAATCCATGTAACAGAACAATAGGAATACCTTCTCCTTCAACTGAATAACTCAACATATTAAACATTCATTATCTCTTCTATTTCCTCTATTTCGATAGGAATATTAGACATTAAATTGAATGGTAAACCTGAATTTGTAATAACTAAGTCGTCTTCTAACCTAATACCTATACCTTCTTCTGGAATATATATCCCTGGCTCACATGTAAAAACCATACCAGGTTGAATCGGATTATTGAAATGACCTACATCATGAGTATCTAAACCTAAAAAATGTGACGTTCCGTGCATAAAATATTTTTTATACGCCGGCCAATCGGGATTTTGATTTTTTATATCAGTAGTATCAATCAATTTCAATTTAACTAATTCATTTTCCATAATTCTACCAACCTCCAATTGATATTCAGAAATTAATGTCCCTGGTACTAGCATCTTTTGAGCTTCTTTCTTAACATGAAGTACAGCATTATATATTTCTTTTTGTCTTTGTGAAAACCTACCACTTACAGGAATACAACGAGTAAGGTCTGAAGCATAATTTGCATATTCAGCACCTACATCTAACAATATAAGATCACCTGCTAAACATTCCTTATTATTTTCAATATAGTGTAAAACACAAGCATTCTTCCCTGAAGCAACAATTGGAGTATAGGCAAATCCCTTAGAACGATTCATTAAAAACTCATGCGCTAATTCAGCCTCAATTTGATATTCCCATACACCTGGCGTAACAAACTTTAGTAAGCGTTCTATACCCTTCTTTGTGATATTACAAGCATGTTGTATCAAATGAATTTCTTCACTTTCTTTAACAGAGCGTATACTATGTAAAATAGGGGCACTCTTATATACTGCATGAGCAGGATATTGATTTTTACATTTTTTAATAAATCTATCTTCACGTGTTTCAACTTCATTTGCAGCTCTCAGATGTTCATTTTTATTGAAATATATTCCCTCTGCCTCAGCCATTAATTGATTTAAAATAGTATCGAATTGTTGTAACCAATATACAGTCTTGACACCAGACAATTCATAAGCTTGTTGCTTGGATAATTTTTCACCTTCCCAAATTGCAATAGTTTCAGATGTTTCTTTCAAAAAAAGAATCTCTCTATGATTTTCATTTTGAGCATCTGGAAACAAAACTAAAATTGATTCTTCTTGATCAACACCCGAAAGGTAAAAAATATCACGGTGTTGTTGAAATGGCATCGTACTATCAGCACTGATTGGGAAAATATCATTTGAATTAAAGACCGCAAGAGAATTACTTTTCATCTTTGCAGTAAATTTATCGCGATTTTTGATAAATAACTCCTTTTGTAATTTTTCGTATTTCATGAAAAAACAATTTATTTAAAATAATAAAATTCAAAAGTAAACATTAAGAGAGATTTGTTTCTTAAATCTAATAAAAAATCAATGAAAACGTTTAAATACTATTACGTAAATAAATTACGTAGTTACAGCTGTAGATTTGTCGTATAAATTAAAAAACTATGAGAAATCTTATCAAAAATTTGAAAATTGAAAAAATTGAATTTCAAAGTAATATCAATGAAGTCAGTGTTTTATGCGAATCTAATCAAGATGGAACTGATTACAGAAGTGAGTTAATAATTAACTTCAGTGATTTAAATAGACTTATAAGTAAAATACAAAAAATAATGGAAAATATAGAAATATTTTCATTGTTTAAAAAAACTGCTTTAGATAATGGAGAAGAAATTTACTGTTTAGAAACAAAGAACTCAGACTTTAAAACGTTGATATTAGATGAAATTTATGATATAAATCCAATCAGACAAATTAGAGCGTAATAAAATAAATGAAACAACTATTTAAGTAAAGTTAACGTCTTATCAAAAAGTTAAATTGATTTTTTATATATTTGACTAATTATAGGATGTTACAAGCCTCGAAATTAAAGTTGTTATGAAGAAAATTATTATTTTTTATATTATTCCAGCCCTATTTTTATACAGTTGCATAAAACCGGAAGTTATTCCCGCACCTACACCAAAAGTTGATTTATCAGCTTTTTTTAAAGGAACTATTAATGGAACTGATGTAAAATGGATACAGAATGTCGATGATTATGAATGTATTCCGACTAAAACTAAAGTGACTACTCAAGAAAAAGGTAAACCTTCAAGAGCATCTTACTTTGCAGAGATGAAATCAGAAACCATTAAAGGATCTATACGTGTTGGAATAGGAAGTGTATTATGGGACTATACCTTAACAGATGAACCAACAAAAAAATTATTTAATGAATTTATGTTAAATAATTTAACTGGAAAATATTCTAAAGATGCAGCGTATGGTTTTGAAGTACAATATACTGATAAATTAGGAAGAACTTGGTATTCAGATTCATTAAGTAAAAGTGGAAAAATAGAATCTTTTGAATTTACAGGAATAAAACAAGAATCAGATATTGATTTTGATTATAACAAATTCATTGTAACATTCAATTGTTACGTTTATCGTACTTACACAGAAAACAATGTTACCCTAAAAGATTCATTACCAATAGATGGAGCACAATTCAAAGGGTGGTTTGTAAGATAAATTACAATTACATACTGTGATGAGTCAATCAATTAAAATAGCAATTATAGGAGATTACAATTTCACTTATAATTCTCATCATGCAACAAATCTAGCACTAGATCATGCAGGGCATTTTTTAGATATAGAGATTAACTATTATTGGATTAAATTACAAGAAGCTAGTCAATTATCTTCTAATCAATTAAAAGTTTATGATGGTATTTGGATTAGTCCTGGACCATATAAAAATGAGTTTTTTTTAGGAGGAATTATTGATTTTCTTATACAACAAAGCCTACCTGTATTTATTACAGGAGATGGATATAAATTACTGATTGATGTATTAATTGCAAGAAATAATCTTAACTCAAAGGGAGAAAAATTAATCTCAGACAACTTAATAGAAGGACAAACATTTGAACAAATTGAGATTCTTCCACATTCTAAAGAATTAATTCAACTCTACAACAATCATAACGCAATAGAACTTACTTCATCACGTTTCAGCCTATATCCCAAAGTCATAAGTTATCTAACAGATGAATTTATTAATATAGAGGCTTATAATCAATTTGAAGAAGTTGAAGTGGTAAGCCTAATAAATAAAGATTTCTTTTTAGCATGTGGTTTTTGCCCGCAAATTTCTTCAACACGCGAAATACCTCATCCATTAATTTACACATTTGTTAAAGCTTGTATGATTTATAAAACAAAATAATTAAAATAGATTTTTTTTTATACTTAATTCATACCCTTCATCAACCAATAAATCCTTTGAATTTGCAGCTGATACAGCCAATAGATCGCATCTTTCATTCTCTGGATGACCATTGTGTCCTTTTACCCAAATAAATTCAATATTAAACCTCGCATATACATTCAGAAATCTACGCCATAAATCTTCATTCTTCTTTCCCTTAAAACCCTTTTTTTGCCAACCGACTACCCATTTTAAATTGATCGCGTCAATTACATATTTAGAATCTGAAATAACACGGATTTTATAGGCATTTGTTTTTAAAGCTTCTAATCCAATTATAACAGCTAACAACTCCATTCTATTATTAGTAGTTAGCCTGTAACCTTGAGAAAACTCTTTTACCTGTCCATTAAAGCGCATATACACACCGTAACCACCCTTACCAGGATTGCCTTTGGCAGCGCCATCAGTATAAATTTCTATAAATTCCAAATTTAGTTATTCTTATTCTTTTGATTTTCAAGAAAAGTAAGATGCTTTTCCATACGTTTCATCATAAACTTTCTTACAAAAAACATTAGTAAAGCAATCGCAGAAAAAGTATAATAAAAAACCCAACGTTCAAAGCCTTCTTTAAAACCCATATAAGTCACTGTAACCATAGATATGACAAAAAGAGCCATCCAAAAATATAACATAACTTTATTATATATTCTCATAACTAAACTTATTAATTTAATTTAATTTTACCTCGTGGCTTTATAAACTCATACTTTAAAAAATCTTGAGTTGTACGAATTCCATCACCAAAAAACACCCCATCTTTAGAACGCACAATAACAGAACGCTCAGTATTTATAGCCTCTGTTTTTTGATTCCAAAATAACTCTTCGGTTTCTAAACGTTGGCCCATTTTAATATTAAATAATCTAACAGAATCACGAACCATCATTTCACCTTCTCCCCTAATTTCCCCATAAAGCGAAGTTAAAATTGATTCTACCTCCCCGCTTGAGTTAAAAAATTTAACTTTAACACCATCTTTTAGCTTAACAACTTTAATTGGTTTAGAGTATGACTCTGCTAATCTAGCATTGAGTTCAACCTTTGCAAATCCACTATCAGTATAATGCAGTTTAAGACCAGTTGTCCTCTCAACCGGATCTGATGATTTATAGGTTACTTTTCGAATAGTTTCTAAATCATTTTCACAAGAAAACAATAAAATCAACAAACAAATTCCAAAAAAAAAGAATGTTTTCATTAAAAAAATTTAATCAATCTTACCTTTTCTAAACCAACGATCATAAATAGCTGGAGCAATTACAATTCCAACATTAAAAGAAACATAATTCTCATCAATCGAACTTAAAGTATTGTTCCCACGTTTACCTAAAATACAAGCAATATTAACGGAGGATAGTGAGCGTTGGCTAATTATAGGTATACCAACTCCAAATGTTAAACTTTTATTAATATATTGTTTAGAATCAGAAGACCACGGAAGAGTATTGTACTGAAATCCAATGCGATACTTTAATTTACTAATATAAGATATACTTTTAGATCTATCTAAGAAATCGTAATGTGGAGAAAATTGTAATCCGAGAGAATAATTAATCGTATTTAATAATATATCAGAATTTGTATAATTAGTTGTGTATTGAGACCAAATAGTATACTTGAAGGACCCTAACAACTGTAATTGTGAAACTCGAGGAGAAGTTCTAAAAGGATTATTGATGTTAATAAAATCATATTTAAACCCTAAATGCATAATCGATGGAGATGTATAACTACCTGATTTGAAAGTAAAATTTAAAGTATCAAAAGAATTAGAATTTGTAATGTCTTGAGCTGAAATTAAAGCTGATTTGTACTCAGATTTTATTGATGTTGATGGATTATATACTCCAGACAAATATAAAGAATGAGCTTTACTAGGTAAATAACAATAAGTTAGGCCATATTCAGGAATGAAATCTTTAATTTTTAAAGTTTGCTGCCTAACACCTCCAATAATCTCTGAAGATAAATAAGAAGACTGTTTATTTAAGTTAGTCCCAAATACATAACCTTCATTAATTCCTATTGAAATGATATGTTTTTTTTGATTTAGTAATTTTATAGAAAACCCTAAAAATGCATTTGAAAAATTACCTGACCCATTATATAAATTTGTTAGTGTATCCAAGCCATAAACAACAACTTTTTTCACATCATAACCTGTACTCGCATATGGTTTCAACCCTGCCGAAAATCCAAAGTATTTGCTAAATGAAAGCCCAAATGCAAAGTGGTTCAAAGCTACAAAACTATTTTTTGACTTAGTATCACTGTCAGTGTACACAGATGACTGGGTAGAAATACCTGCTGAAAATACAGGTTGACCTTCACCCAAAAAAGAATACGAAGAAGGATTTAGATAATTTAGCGCAGTAGAGTCAATCATAGCCACGTATGCATTACCTAAACCTGAAAATGTAGCATTATAAAGATTTTCAGTTTCACCAAAACCATGCGCACTAAATGGAGAAGTTGCATATTTCTGAGCCTTAAGGGCAAGAAAGCAGAAAGTAAACAATATAAATAAAACTCTAGACTGCATGAAATAATTAGATTGAATAAAACAAACCAAAAAGCGTTAAATTTTGCTCCACAAAGATGTCGTTTTTTGATTGAAAATCAAAGCAATGCGCATCACCTCCGGTCACAAAAATTGTTAAGCCCTCAAAATTAGAAGAGTAGTAATTTATAAAATAATCTATTTCTGCCTGAATTCCTTTCATAACACCACTATGAATACACGAAACAGTTGAATCACCGTAATTATTTGGATTAGAAAAATCATTTACCAATGGTAACGAACCTGTATACTCAAATAGTGATTTATAGCGCAACGAAATACCAGGAGATATTGAACCACCTAAATATGTTTTATTCACATCAATAATATCGAATTTAACACATGTTCCTATATCAATAACTAAAGCACATGATTTAGCCAAAGTTGCAGCGGCTACAACATTAGCCAATCGATCTGAACCTAAAGTATCAGGAGTTGTATATGTGTTTTTTAAAGGTAAATCCAATGAAGACGTAAAACGCATCGGATTAGGTAATAATTGCAAAATCCACTTTGTATCTTTTTCAGATCTTACGGAAGATACTATTGCATTATTAAATTGATGATCTAAAAGAAATGCCTTTAAAGCATTCCAATCTTCATTACCAAAATATATTACTTCTTGAATTCTATCTCCTTTAAAAACCCCTACTTTAATGCGTGTATTACCAGCATCAATAACTATAGAACTATCCATATCGAATTTTAGTTACTTTTAACAAAAGTACTTTTATTTTCAAAAAAATATCAAAGTTATTGCTCAATTTAAATTTATTTGTATATTTGCACTCAGATAACGGGGGAGCGTAGCTCAGTCGGTAGAGCAAAGGACTGAAAATCCTTGTGTCGGGGGTTCGATTCCCTCCGCTCCCACAAAAGGAAGATTAAAAGTCTTCCTTTTTTTTTTGATAATATTTTCCTCTAATTAAGGATCATAACGGATCAATACCAAAAGGGATCAATACCAAAAGTTGGGGACTATGCATAAATTTGGCATAATTTAAAAAGAAAAAAGCTATCCAAATTTGGATAGCTTTGAATAATCAATTTAAATTTTCTATTTACCTTTTAATTATAGAATCATATAACTTTGAACTTGGATCTAATAATAATGCTTTATTAAAATAAGAAACAGCTTCATCTTTACTTCCTAAATTATACTTAATCCAACCTGCTAAATTTACACCATCGAAATTAAAAGGGTAACAATTAATGTATGTAGTGATATAAGGTAAAGCCGATTTATAATCTGCGCGATTAAAGTATATAGAAGCTAAATTAAAATTTGCAACAGCATGTGTAGGGTCTATCCCCAAAACTGCTTTATATTGTTCTATTACTAAATCCCATTTTTCTTGAGAAGCTAGCGTGTATACATACCCCATTCTTGCCTCTAAACTTTTAGGCGAAAGTTCTACTGCTTTTTTATAATGCACCGCTGCATCACTAAATTTTGCATTACAATAGTATAGCCAAGCCATTCGAACATGAATTTCATATCTTTTTAGACTGGCATATGGGGTCAGTGCCTCAATAGCTTTAGCATATTTTAAATTATATTCATCAACATAACTTTGCTTGAATGCATTTCGCAATTCAGCTTCATTTTGTGAGAATGAGAAAATTGTAACCAATGAAAACAAACCTACTGTTGCGATTTTTTTTACTCCATTTTTCATACTTTTCGATTTTAATTATTATTTAATTTAATTTATTTTACTCCTAGCACTTTATTAAAGCTTGTATCATAAGGGTTTACCATTATAGCTTTCTTAAAAAAAACATATGCTTCCTCTTTTTTACCTACATTATATTTAATCCAACCTGCCAAACTATTACCATCATAATCGAAAGGATACAAATTGATATATTTTTGGATGTACTTCCAAGAATTACCATAATCACCTCTGTTGTAATAAATCAAAGCAAGTCGATAATTTGCAGTTGCGTTATATGTATCAATTTTAACTATCGCTAAATAATTATCAACAACCTGATCCCATTTTTCCAATGCTCCTAGTGGGTAAACAACCCCTAATTTAGCTTCAATACTTAAGGGCATTTTGGCAATAGATTTTTTATAATAACTAATAGATTCAGTGTACTTACCCGCTTTATAAGCTAACCAACCCAACCTCAAATTCAACTCATAGGAAGTAGGCTCATACACTCCCATTAAATCTTCCATTGATTTCTGATATTTCAACTGATATTCGGAATCATAACTTTTTTTTAATGCATCTCGAATAGCATTATCTGATTGTGAATATAGACTGAATGCTATGAAAATAAATGTTAATATTATGACACTTTTTTTTCCTAAAACTTCCATAAAACATTAAAAATTAATGAATGATTTAAATAATTATCAGAATATGATTTTACTTTTGAAATTCCGTTTGATGTAAAATAGCGATCATACAATGATTCACGTTTTAACAAATCATATCGCAAGCCAAAATTCAACTTTTGATTCAAGTAATAAGTTAAGTTGACTCCTGACTTCATTGTGATTTTATCTGAAATATTATAAACAACATACCCATTCCCCTCCGTAAAATTCTTCAAGTTTCCAGCATAAAAATAAGTATCATACCACAAGTTATTTGTTATCTTACCTCCTAATTTAATATAATATACATTTCTAGATCCTGAATTATCTTTTGACAAAGCCAAACCACCTGTTAAAACGAGATTAAAATTACCTAATGGTAAATAACTCGACTGAGCATTATATTGGTTTATTGTATAAGCATCGATACGATTTACTCCAAAGCTTAACATTGGAATAAATTTTCCAAATGATTTTGTTAAAGAAACATTACTCACAAAATTACTTCGTGATGTTGTACTGTCTTTATAACTATAGTTGAATGACGTTTCATTATACTTCGCATACAATTTATTTTGATCGTAATACATATATTGTCCGCCAACTAATATATTAAAATGTTGAGGCAATGTTATCGTAACCCCCGAGTAGACTTGATATTGAGATAATGTATATGTATGAAGAGTGTCTTTGATTTTTGGGGTATAGACTAATTTTGTATTGTCCCATATATAATCTTTTGAATAAACATGCTCTTCACGGTTATTTCTAACTAATGAAAGACCTGAATAACCTTTCATTCTTTTAGAAATCGGATAACCACCTCCGATTTGAATGTATTGAATAGACTTCATACGATCAGATACAGCATATACTCCATTTCCATGTAAAGATGTATCAGTAACATCTTTCGCCAAAAAAACGGCTGAATCTTGGTTATTTGAATAACTAGTAGTCTGATAACCCGATTCAAAAACTACGGATTTTTGTAATTTGATCAATTTTCGGTACCCCGCTTGGTAAGTAAATGGCATTTTAGCAATAATTAATTTTGCTTCTTCCATATTTTCCATGTACAGATAAGAATAGAATAAAAATTCTTTTGCGTATATATCTGACGGATAAAATTCTACTGCCTTTCTTAAGTGAATTGCGGCAAGATAAAATTCATTTTTATTAAAATAAGAAACACCAATTCTAACCCTAAGATAATACGAATCAATACCCGATAATAATGCGTTTTTTGTCAGCGCGACTAACTCTGGATGTTGCCCTTTCATAAAATACACATAAGAAGTACTATCGACATAGGATTCTTTTAATTTACTGTTACTTTGTGCTAATGACAAAGTAGATAACAATAACGCTACATATAAGACACTTATTTTACGCATGATGCACTAATTTTTGTTTTAGAAGTTTCAACTATAAACTCATCTAATTTATTCAATTTCAAATGAGTAGTATACTGAAACGCTTTTGATTTAAACCCCATTACTTTAATTTCTGAAGAAGATGTTAATGTTATTTGTGACGTAATGTTAACATCATCTATATATGTATATTTCACTTTAAATGAAGAATTTACAAAACGGTAAAATGGAGCAATAAAATCTTGTATTATATTCAACACTTTTAAAAAAATTGTAGCGACTGGATAGTTCTCTTCGATTTCCAGATTTTGATAAAAACCTAACACTAATTTATAATGTGCTAAATAAAAATGATATAATAAGGATTTTTTGGTACCATAAAAACTTGTAAAAACAAGCATATTACCATCATTATAAAAGTATGCTATGGCTTTTGTTGTATGACAATAGATATATGAATTATTTATACTATCAGTGAAAACTTCCCAATTTTGATTTTGAGTATCTTTTCCATTTTCATTTATTTTCCAATTATAAGTTGATCCAGGATTAAATTCAAATGCTGATTTTAATAAAGGATTGCCTTCTACAGCTTGAATAAATTCCCCATCTTTTGGTTTAGAGAATGTTTTCAATTCAAAACCTACAGAAGTTCTTTTTAAATAGTATGCTAAAGGAAAATCAAGTGTTTTTGCCCCAATTATTGGTGAAGCTTGTAATTGAAAATGAATATGAGGTTCTGGTGATCGACCTGAATTTCCACAATATGCTATAATTTCTCCTTTTTTCACAAAATCACCTACAGCATATTTAAAAGAACCCATTTTTAAGTGACTTACCTGGCTATACAATCCATCGGCATGAAAAATAACCATTGAATTACCCCAGTTTTGAAGTGTATTATTGCCATTAATAACATTATCTTCAATATTATCTGAAATAGCTGCAACGTAACCATCAGCACATGCCACGACTGGTTTATTAAAACAATAAAAATCATCTACGACAAGTCCAGGATTTTGATACGACTTCATTTCATGATCTAATATAATAAAGTCTAATGCCTTACTCCATTCTCCTATATGAGTAATTTTACCATCATGAGCTTGAGAAACCATCCACTCCCCCCAAAAAGGTACATGAATTGGAAAATAATTAAATAAACGTGTTCGGTGATTTGCATTTAAAAAATTATATAAATTTTTTTCTGGACTGAATTCCTGATGAATTACACGGTGTAAAAACTTAATCGTTACTCTGAAATTTAACAAATACAAAAACATGATTGTAATCAATGTAAAAGGCAACGAATAAGGAGCTAAACCAATCATAAATAATATTCGATTTAGACCAAATAAGACAATAATTAATAAAGGTGTTAAAATCACGCTCATTAAATAACTAGCGAGACTTGGAATTAGATAGATTCCTCCAATTGCAATGGCCAGAAAAATAAAATTTAAACCAATAAATTTCTCGTAAAAATCAGCTACATCTCCTCCGAGTATCGGATAGAAAAAATAAGCTGATACAAAACCAAGTATCGATAGACTAAAAGCAATTCTGGAATAGATTAATAGACCTATTGCGATTAATAATCCAGCAAGTATGTTAGATTGAAAAAACAGTGATGCGAGCGATTTGAAGTAAACCGAAACAATTTTTGGAAAAGAAATCAATTGACTTTCAATATTATCTATTAATTCCAACCAATGTGTTATTGTAAAACCAGTCGCTTTATGTTTTTCATTCAACGAATAAATGAGTTCAGGATGAATTTGCATCGTATGCATTGAAGGAAATGCACTGAAAACTAACCAAATAGAAATTAAAAAAGGAAAACTTAACGTGGGTAAATTATATTTATGTAATATCCCATGAACTAAAAACGATATTAATGTAGAAAAAATCCCTACACAAATGATCACTAATAATACAGTCTGATTAAATGAATAAAAGTGAGCTATAGCGCTGGAAACAAGCATTGCATCATAACCATGATAACCTTTTCGAATGAATTCTTTGTTTAATCCGATTACTCTTGAAAATACATTTGCAGCGATCACACCGATGAGTCCGCATACACCAGCTAAAGGATCCACAAAAGATGCCAAAAGCAATAAGAGTCCGAACCAAATGTTATTTGAAAAAAAGACTACTGCATAGCTATTGACAATCGTGTCAAAGCTATACAGTAACCATTTTTTAGCTATAGCAAGCCAATTATTCATTCGTCAATATTATAAATTAAACGTTTTTAAATGTTCTGGCATTTTTTCTGGATCTGTAATAGTCTTAACAGTCTCATTTTCACGAATTACATGTGATTCACCATTAGTGTCAATTAATACCACCTTAGGTCTCATGGCGATAAATTGCATCCATTGTGTCATGTTATATGCACCTACTTTATGAACTACAACATGATCCCCACGATTTAAAGCTGGTAAAGTAACACTTGATCTAACAACATCAATATTCATACATAATGGTCCGTATAACACCATATCTTCTGTATGAGAAGAGAATTCTTGCGCAGGAGTAATTTTATGCTCATACCAGAATGCTGTGAATAAAATATTTACACCAAAATCCATAATGGTAGCTCTTCTTCCATCTGACAAACGTTTGTTTGCAATTACACTACCTAATAAATAACCTGCATCATCAATCATTGCACGACCAGTTTCTAAGATCAATAACGGTAAATCTTCTTTTTTGAACCCGTAATTTAGGATCGTATTCGTGATAACTTCAGCGAATTCGTCAATGGAAGGAATCATATCTGGTCCAGGTAAATAAGCTCCTCTTAAAGTGTTAGCAGAAGGGAAACCTCCACCTAAATCTAGGTATTGAATAGTTTTGTTAAATACATATTTAATATTTACAGCAAGATCAGAAAGTTTTGCAGCAGCAATTGCATATGCATTTGTATCTAACATAAACGTTCCGATATGACAGTGTAAACCAACCATTTCTAAATACTCAGAAGCCATGATTTTATTGATTGCGTTCCATGCTTGACCAGACTCATAGTTGAATCCAAAACGGTCCCACATTGGATAAACACCCGTATCCATGTTCACTCGAATTGCAACTTTAGCTGTTTTTTTCAATTCTTGTGTCAATTCGATCAAATCATATAATTCATCAAAGTGGTCTATATGGATATATGAATTGTTTTCTAATGCCACTTGTAAATCTGCTTTCGTTTTTTCTGGACCATTAAAAATAATTTTATTTCCTGGAACACCATTTTGAATCGCTTTAGTGTACTCAAAAATTGAAACTACCTCTGCCCATGAACCTTCTTGGTGAAACACATTACACACAGCATCGATGTAATTCGTTTTATAACTCCACGCAAATTGTACTTTAGGGTAACGCGTTTTAAAAGCTCTTACCGCATTTTGATAGGTTTTACGAATTGTTCTTTCAGAGATAACGAAACATGGAGATCCATATTTATTGATTAACTCTTTCACAGAAACACCATCAATGTGTGTAAAAGGAGCATATTCAGTTCTTGTACCGAATTTGTTCATTAACCCAGTATTCATTTTGCGAATAGCAGGACGTTCGTATTTTAATTTTTCAGTTTTCATAGTTATAGTTTTTTATTGAATTTGACTTCGACTCCGCTCAGTCTGGCTTTGGTCATACTAGTTGTAAATCGATTATCTAGAATTGATATTAATTAATTTTTAAAGCTCTCCGAATGCAGATATTTTTTGAAATTCTGAGACATCCGTTATTAAATCCCAAGCATATCGAATAAATAATTTCCCAACTTCATAAGAAGTGTATGGTACAACTTTTTCTCCTAATGCTAATTTAACAAGTGAAGCTGGTTGATTTTGACCTGCACCAACAGTTAAATAAATCCATGCTGGGAAACGAGGGTTTACTTCCATGATATAGGGCTTTCCATCTTGCGTGCGCATGATTTCAATTTCAAAGCCACCTCTCCATTTTGTCGCGCTTATAAATTTTTCAGCTAAGTCGATCAACGATTGTTCTTCCAACGTAATTCCTGCCCATGCTTTCCCTTTATCTGTGATAAATAGTTTACGCATTGGTACTGCTGAGATTGTATTACCTTCTCCGTCTCCAAGTGCTGCTATATTCACTTCAGTCCCAGAGATGAATTCTTGAACAATAATAGGTAATCCCCATTTTGCATTTAATTTATGAAAAGCTTTTTGAGCTTGTTCAAGTGTATAAGCCACAGTCGCTTCATAATATTTTCCTTTTACAACTAAAGGATAACCAAAATCTTTTGCTACTGCTGGAAGTTCGCTTAAATCATAGATCGTTTTATCTTTTGGAATCAAGAAACCATGCTTTTCACCAAACTTGAATAAATTAACCTTATCTCTTGATTCAAATTGTTCATTTGTAGGAAGAAAAGTTGCAATACCAAACTCTTTTAATTGTGGTGAAATTTTAATGAAATTATGTAGTTCAGCATCAAAATTTGGAATAATTACATCGATTTTTTCAATCGCATGGATGTATTCTATTCTACTTAATAATGTTTCGGTACCTGCAGCTGGATAAGGAATTTGATATACTTTATCAGCGATTCCCTCCATATAGATCCCTGGCTCAAGCGATTCATAAGAAAGACCTATGATTCGCACGTCAAAATCCTCACAATCTCGGATTCCGCGTATTACAGCTACTCCTGGCCCAGGACTGTCAACGGCATTTAAACCGGTAACTGCAACTGTAATTTTTCGTTTGGCAGAATTAGTCATTGCTTACTAAAAAATGGTCTTGTAACTGTGAAATAAAGTCTTCGTAATCTTTTTCAAACACCGTTGGTTCTACTTCATATTTTACACTTATTTCTTTTTTAATATCAGCAAGAGATTTTCCTGCTTTTAATAATCGGATGATATCAGCACCAACTGCATTTGTTGAGAAAGAATCTCCGTTTGAAGGGTTAAAGATAAAACCACTATCGCTAACCGCTAAATTTGAATGTATTTTCATGACTTATATGTTTTAATATTATTGTTATCTACACTTCAAAGATGTAGATAAAATTTATCCCAAAATAAAAAATGATACCAAAAAGGGATAAAAAGAGATGAAAAGGTGTTTTTTAGCGCACTATTTTTTTATGCATCCTCAGATACATCCAAACCTAACGCTTTATATAAAGGGGACTTATAGTTGTCTCCAATAAATAGTTCTGTTTCTTCAACTACTAACCTCGTCTTTTTTATAGATGTAATTTTACCTAAATTAACGATGAAAGATTTATGAACTCGCTTAAAACCTAATAATTCTAAACGTTCTTCGATCGATTTCATACTCATACGAGTAACAATTGGTTTAGAAACGTTTGACAAATATATTTTAATATAATCTTTAAGACCTTCAATGTAAGCAATTTCAGGAATATTGACTTTCACCAAACTATAGTCAGAATTTACAAAAATGTAATCGGGAGGGAGTTGTCTAAGTACGGATGGCGTTGAACTATTGATCAAGGTATGTGCTTCTTTGACTTTTGTAACACTTTTATAAAAACGATCAAACGAAAAGGGTTTAACAAGATAGTCTATTACATCTAATTCAAATCCTTCGAGCGCATATTTTTTGTAAGCAGTAGAAAATATGATATATGGTTTTTGCTTAAGCGATTGAACAAATTGAATTCCATTAATTTCAGGCATTTCAACATCTACAAAAATCAAATCAATAGTTTCTTCGTCTAAAATATCATATGCTTCTAGTGCATTTTTACATGAAGTAACTAACTGCAAAAACGGAACTTTTCGAATGAAATCTCCCATCATTTCTAGCGCTAACGGCTCGTCATCTATACAAATACATCGAATCATATTACAATATCTATAGACAAATATACAGAATACCAATCATTCTCACTCATGATTCGTAATTCGTGTTTACCTGGGTATAATAGCGCTAATCTTCTCCCTACATTGACCAAACCAATCCCATGATTCTTATCATTATGATCATCTTTTTTAACAAATTTATTAGAAACTTCTAGAATTAATTTACCTTGATGTTCTTTCATATAAATCTTTATCTCTGGTGCATTCAATACCGAAGTCCCATGTTTAAATGCATTTTCAATAAATGGAATTAACAACATAGGTTCAATATATCCTTCAATATGTTCATTCACATCTATAATCTTTTCGATATGAACGCTACTACCAAATCTTATTTCTTGTAAATCGATATAATCAGAAATATATTGAATTTCATTCTCAATCATAACCTTGTCTTCGTCTGATTCATATAACATATACCTCAATAATGATGCTAACTTCAACAAACTATTTTCTGCTAAATCCGATTTTTTTCTCACTAAAATAATACTACTATTTAAAGCATTAAAAATAAAATGTGGACTAATTTGTGAGCGTAAAAACGACAATTCAGTTTTTAAATGTTCCGTTTCTTTTTCCTTCACTTTTTTATCTTGCAAGAATTTGTCTAATAATAATCTATATGTTACACTAACTATTAATACGAACAACAATGGTATGGACAATGCAATTGTTTGATTCATTCTCATAACTTCTCTGCTAGGCAAATGAGGTGGTTTTTTCAAAAAATGCTCGTGTGGTAAACGAATTAAAGGAAATAATAAATAAGAGAATATTAATATAATTAGAAATAACAATGTGATAATGATGGCATATTGCCACTTATCGCCTTTTCTAAGGATTTGAGGAATTAAATAATTACTATTAAAATAAAAATAAAAAATAAAAAAAAGATGATTAATTAATAAGTGAAAATCAAAAAAGAAACTAGCATTTAATCTACTTACTGGATGCACCCCTCTTGGATCAATAAAAGGCACCATATAAAATGCTATCCAAAACACTAGGTGTAGGAAGAACATAAATAAAGTAGATGATGGTTTTAATTGCATTATTATTAGAAAAAATAAAAGAGCCGTTAATACGGCTCTTTGTTTATACTTTTTTCTTCTTCTTCTTTTTATTGTCTTTCTTCACGGCTTTTTTCAAATCGTCCATTGGCTCTAATAATCTTTGCTGAGCTAAATCTGGATCAAAATCCATCCCTCTAACAAAGCCTTCTGTACGACGATTTAAGGAATGTAATTTTTCAAATTTGACAGGATCTTTTTCTTTAAACTGATTGATGTACTTCTCTGTTAATACAACAGTCTTACCTTTTTCATCAATCCATTTAACTGGCTCTTTTTCTCCTTTACCAACAGGTATTAATCTACGCACATCAATCCCTTTTTCTTCAACAAGGTACTTAACACACTCTTTTGCTCTGTTATTAGACAACTTCAAGTTAAATTCATCTGATGAGCGTGAATCCGTATGTGAACTTAACTCTAAAATCATTTTAGGATACTTCATTAACACATCGTAAACAAAATTCAATGAATCCTTAGAACTAATTGTTGAATCTTGTAATATTTCCCATTTACCCAAAGCATAGCGTACTTCTGGAATTCTGATTTTCTCTTCAGGTATCAATAAAGGTACATCTATTATAAAATTTTGATCAAAACGTAATCCTCTAGTAGTGAATTGTGTTTCACTTTTGTTTTTTTCTGAGCCAACTTTATACGTTGTAATTAAATAATCTGTGTTTTCTTTTATGACCCTTTCCCCATTAGGCTTAGTCTCAAAATAAACAACACCTTTACGGTCAGTAAAACCTTCAATTTTAGAACTGTCAGAACCCGTAATAACGACTTTAATATTACCAATTTTCTTATCTATTTGACCTAGTTTACTTACAATAACTTTTAAATCATAAACATTAGGAGGTAATTGATATTTATACAAATCAGGTTTTACACCACCTACTCCTCCTTTTCTTTCAGATGTAAAATATCCCTCTGATTCATTAATTTCTATTAAACCATAATCATTAGCTTCCGAATTTCTTGGCAAGCCAATGTTTTTAGGGCTTTCCCACTGATATTTACCAGCTGTCTCAACTTTGTTTGCTTTAAAAATATCTAAACCTCCCAATCCAGGATGACCATTACTAGCAAAATACAAATCTTCATATGAATTAAATGTTGGAAATAACTCATCTCCAGCCGTGTTAATTTCAGGCCCCATATTAATTGGTTGTGACCATAAATCTGCTTTTTTAGAATATGTTGAGTACCATAAATCTTTACCTCCCTGTCCTCCAGGCATATCTGAAACAAAAATGATCATATTTCCATCAAGTGTAACGCAAGGATGTCCAATCGATACAGAATCCGCATTTTTAAGTGGTAATTTAAGAGGCTCAGCCCACTCTTTCCCTCTAACTTCAGAAAGCCAGATTTCACAACCAAGATTTTTATTTTTTTCGGAAGGACATCTAGTAAAAAAAAGCTTTTTGTATTTTCCATCAAAACACAATGTACCTTCATTATATTCAGTGTTAATTTTCTCTCCAACTAACAATTGAGGTTCGCCCCAATTTCCCTTTTTATCTTGTTGTGTAATCCATAAATCCATATGTGATCCACATGTTCTAGGGTCTTGACTTCCGTTATTAGCACTTGGCCTATCAGAACTAAAAACAATGGAAGTTTTCTTTTTATCTCCAAAAATAGGAGCCATATCAAATCCCTCTTTATTTAGTACTCCTAAATTTGTCACTAAATGTCTAGTTTTATTTGCAATAAAATCTGCACTAATTTTACAAGCTTGTATACCTGCATCAGCTCTAGAATCTTTTGGAGACAATAATTTATAAGCATTATAATTTTCTATAGCCAATTTATGATCACCTAAATATCTAATCATTTCAGCATAATAAAACAAAACCTCTGGATTTATCTTTTGATAATTTAGAATTAATGCTTTCTGATACCAATCTAAGGCATTTTTATAATCCTCAGTATGACGATAACATTCTCCAGTTTTAAATGCCATATCACCTTTACGCTCTACTGCTTTTCTTCCTTTGGGATTGACTTTATCAAAAGCTTCAATTGTATATTTTGGTGCCTCACAATAATTTTCATTATTATAATACTTATTAGCCTTTCTTATTTCTTTAGGTTCTTGACCAAAGGAATAAAAACAACCTAATAAAAATAGAATCACAAATATATTTTTCATCATCATATAAAACAAAATCAAATTAATAGCAAACTACTAATCAAAGTAGTTACAATTATTACTACAAATATACAAATGCATTATATTAAGGCATACATATATCACAGTTTTAAAAAAAATTATTCTCTAGATCCAATTGTGTAAGTATCCCATTTATTCAATAATTCATTAAAACCTTTAGGTAATTCTGAATCAAAAAACAATTTTTCTCCCGTAATTGGATGCACAAAGCCTAATGTTTTGGCATGCAAAGCTTGCCCTGGAATTAAATTAAAACAATTATCAATAAACTGTCTATATTTAGTATGTGTTGTACCTCTTAACACCTGATCTCCACCATATTCATTGTCATTAAACAAAGGGTGACCAATATGTTTCATGTGAGCTCGAATCTGATGAGTTCTTCCTGTTTCTAATTTACATTCAACTAAAGTAACTAGACCGTATCTTTTCAATACTTTATAATGTGTAACTGCATGCTTTCCATATTCTCCTTCTGGAAACACAGCCATTACTTTTCTATTTTTTAGTGATCTACCTATATTCCCAATAATTGTACCTTCACCTTCTGACACATCACCCCAAACAAGTGCATTATATCTTCTTTCAGTAGTTCGATCAAAAAATTGCTTTGCTAAATGTGTCAATACAAATTCAGTTTTAGCAATAACCATTAATCCAGTTGTATTCTTATCCAAACGATGTACTAATCCAGGACGACCTGAATAATCTTGTGTCTTAACTGGTAAATTATCAAAATGATACACTAAAGCATTAACCAAAGTCCCTGTGTAATTTCCATATCCTGGATGCACAACCATTTCTGATGGTTTATGTACTACAGCCAAATATTCATCTTCAAACTCTATCTTTATAGGTATATCCTGAGGGATTAGTTCAATTTCCCTTACAGGGTAAGGAAAAACAACTGATATTTCATCACCTGGTTTTACCTTATAATTAGGTTTGATTGCGACTCTATTTGCTAATACATTACCGTTACGAGCAGCAACTTGAATTTTATTTCGAGAAGTATTTGGTAGTCGATCTAATAAAAACTTATCTATTCGTATTATCTCCTGACCTCTATCAACAACAAACTTATGATGCTCAAATAATTCATCACCAACATTAATTTCTTCTTCTTCCCAATTTTCCTCTTGCGTATATTCCATTACTGTTTGATCAATTTATGTACTTTACCTGTATTAATTTCTGTTAAAAAATATACTCCTTGTGGTAATCCTTCAAAATTTATTTGATACAATTCTTTTGAAAATGAATTTATCAATTTACCATTTACATCTGTTAAGTCAGCCCCTTTATAATTGGAATATTGAACCAACTCTACTGTTAGGTAATCAATAACTGGATTAGGGTAAATTAAAATATCAGTTGGTTGGTTCATATTTACTAGAGATAATGTTCTATTCATTTTAGAAGAAAAAATTGGGCGAATCATTAAAGAACCTTGGTAATAAGATTGTAACCAATTAATATTGTCAGAAGTAAAGTAAGTTTTTAATTGACTATTGTTATTTCTATCATATCCAATATTTAAATTTTCTGAGTCAACCTGCCGTAATCCAATAAAAAAAACATCTGAAATTGGCAAACGAAGAAAGTCTTTTAAATAATAAGGAGTGAAACCATTTCTATACTTTGAATAAACAGGTTCTCTTAAACTAAAATCATCATCCTCATAAATTACTTTATCTGGTTTTCCATCCTTCTCCGACCATACAATTAAAGAAAATTGTTTTTTTGTTTTATCCTTTACAGTAGGAACGAAATGAATATATGCACCAACTAATGAATCCGAAACAATTGGTTGAAATTTATAAGCTACTCGCGCTTGTGCCGATTTTAAACCGTAAGCAGCTTCTGCTGATCCATCATCGTAAGCATAATAATCTTCAAAAACCTGTTCACTATAAGTCGTATCATTTTCAGCAATATTCAAGAAAGGAGCAGAAACACTTGCTTTAATCTTAAATTTAGCTCTGTCGGCATCAGAATTAGTCTCTGTTAAATTAATTGAACTAGAAAAATCATGGTATGTTATGTAAGTTGTAAATGGAGCATAATTAACTATGTTTCCTGTAAGATCATTCCCATTTAAAACAATAGAATTTATTTCAGAATTGGAAGTATTATATATTTTCATTACCCCATCTTGATTATTTTCAGAACTATTACTCCCATTACGCAATGTAATAACAATAGAATCATTTATAGGTTTCTTTTGCGATGCTAAATAATGATCCCAAGGAATAGAAGTAAATCCTTTAATTAAAGATCCAATCGGATAAACAAAGGCAAAATCTTTAAATAAAGTATCTTGATAGCCTGAATTTTTCCTGAATTTTACATAATCTAAATGAAAATGATCAAGGCTGCCCGATAGATCACCATAATTAACAAATCTAAATTGAAAATTAGACTTAAAAAAGGTAGTGTCCTTCAATAATAAATGTACTCTTTTAAATTCTTTACTCTGTTTTTCAAATAGTACAGGATCAGAATCAACACTTGATGCCCATATTGGCATCCAAATATTATATGTAGGATTATAAAATTGTAAACATAAAGAATCATGCTGAGAACTTGAACCAACAGTAATATTTTCTGGAGCATCACCATAACCCTTAGGTTGAAATAAAAAACTAAAATAAATAGAATCCTTAATTTTTAATCCTGACAGATTAATTGGCTTGGAAGTTAAATAATCTCCATAACCGCGAATAGAAGTATTAATGTAATATGGATAGCCTGAAGCATCCAATCCGTCAAATGTAGCAACGCCTAAAGTCCAAGGATTTATTGGATATGTATAATTCCTATAGACATTAGAATCAATCCAATACGCATTTTTATCTTTCAATTGAATTTTTACAATTACACTTGAATCTTGAAAAAAATCTAAACTCTCAAATCGCAATGTATCCGATGAAATACCAACAGCAATTGTGTCATAAATAGTGTATGCAGGATAAGCTATGGTGTTAGTGTAATTAATCGGAAAATTTGATAATTCACCAACCCTTATTACAATTGGTTTATTTAGTACTATACTATCCTTTTTCTTATTTAAATCATAAATTTTTCTGTAAGTTAAAGTCGTAGTATAATTTTTGAATTTCTGAAAAGGTTTATCATCTGATAAATTCAATAATTTATAAGCCATATCAACTTTAGTGTTATTACCTGAAATATTTTTTGTATAATGTTGAAAATGATTTTTTGAAAAATCATCAACTACAGGAAGTAATAAAGTATCTGAAGTATATACAAACATTGAATCAATTGAATGGGAACGTTTATCATTTAAATTAATCGATTCAATTCGTATGGCTTCTAGCGGAGATATTACTTCATCTTGAGCAAACAAACCATAGTAAGAACAAAAACAAAAAAAAACTATTATTAACCTCATAGATTTTAAATACTTTATTAAACGAAAAAAAAAGCTATTTATTCTGTTACAGATTCTTCATTTTCTTTTTGGCTTCGTTTATCTTTGAAGTCTTTTTCTAAAAATATAACAATATCCGAACCAGGAGGTCTCATATTATCTTTAAAATATTCAGGAGTTTGTCCATAGATACGTGCCTTTAAACTATCTCTTTTTGTTTTACAACCAACGCAATCTCCAATAATCAAAGATACCGAAGGTAGTTCATATACCACAGAATCTGCTTGTGAAAGGGTATAACCATATAAATCTGGAACTTCGAAAGGATCATCTTTAGAGCCTTTACCTATAGTAAGATGAATAATTGATCCATATGGAATCTTATATCCCTCGAGAATTTTTCGCCCATTAAACTTTTGTGAAATAACAGCATCAATATCATTTGGACTAATCTCATATGAAAATATAAATTTTAATCCTCTATTTTTTAGAATACTTTCAGCGTATCGTTTAGACTTATGTAACAAATCAGGAGCTGCAACCAATCTTACTTTCTTTGATAAACTAATTTCTACAATTCGTGAACTTTTAACAAAAACCTTAGATCTAGAAGTTGGTTCAGGATTTTGCTTAACTATTGTTCCTGCTGGAACATCTGGGCGATAAACTGAATCCAAAATTATATAGTCTAGCCCTGATTCATCTAATAATTCATCTATATTATCAATGTGTTTTCCAATTATGTTAGGTACTGCAATTTTCTCTCCATGATGTGTTCGGATATCCAAGTACAATAGGGTTCCACCAACTAACAATAAGTAGCATAAAATTACCAATCCGACTTGTTTAACAAAATGCTTCGTGGAAACAAAAGCTAGAATATCTTTAAAACGGCTCATTTAGTTGAAAAATTATTACAACAAATATAGAAATAAGTTAGTGAAAGAATTGCTTCAAGCAAATAATTAGAGATAGAATTGAACATATTATGATTTTAACTTAACTTTTGAAAAAAATAGTGCTCAAAACTTTCAAATATTAACCCATATAGACTTTTCTTATTTCTTAATTTAGCGGCTGACTATTAAACAGCATTTATGAAAAATATTGCAATTCTATGTGGAGGATTTTCATCTGAATTTGAAATCTCAATTAAAAGCGCAACTACTATTTTAAATAATTTCCCTAAAGAATATAATTCATTTTTAATAGAAGTTAGACCCGATAAATGGACTTCAGTTTACAAGGGAAATTATTATAACATTAATCCATGGGATTTAAATTTTATACATGAAGGAATTAAAATAAGCATAGATGCAGCCTTAGTATACATCCATGGAAATCCAGGAGAAAATGGGAAAATTCAAGCATTATTGGAAATGCGCAACATTCCCTATATCAACTCAGGAGCATTAGCATCAGAATTATCTTTTGACAAATGGTTCTGCAACCAATTTCTAAGAAGTTTTGATATTCCAGTTGCAAAATCCTTACTATTAACCAATCAAAAACAATTCGAAAATAGTTATATTATCGAAACGTTAGGACTGCCTTGTTTTGTTAAACCATCTGACTCAGGATCTAGTTATGGTATCTCAAAAGTTTCAACACGAGAGGAACTTCAACCAGCATTAGAGAAAGCATTTAATGAGGGTAATACAATAGTTATTGAATCTTTTCTAAAAGGTACAGAGGTTACATGCGGTATTTACCAAACAGAAAATGGATTACATACACTTCCAATCACAGAAATAGTAAGTGAAAACGACTTTTTTGATTTTGAAGCAAAGTACTTAGGGAAATCGCAAGAAATAATTCCTGCAAGAATTAGTAAAGAGGAAGTTGAAAAAATTGAAGTTATTACTAAAAAAATATATCAACTGCTACGTTTGAGATCTATAGCACGAATCGATTTTATGCTCGTGAACAATGAACCATTTGTTATCGAAGTAAATACTACCCCTGGATTTTCAAGTGCTAGTATAGTTCCTCAAATGTTAGCACATGAGGGGAAAAGTTTAAGTGAATTTTGGAGTGAAATTATTGCATTTGAATTGAAATAATTTCTATTGCAGATACATTGCATTCATTACAGCTTCCATTTTCTTCATAATTGCATTGTTCGAACACGAATAATTAGTTACAATTAATGCAAAAGCCAAGCGTTTCCCACTAAGAGTGTTAACATACCCTGCATAGGATTTAATCCTACGCATCGTTCCACTTTTTGCCATAATCTTACCTTCCGAACATTGCCCTTTGCAAAAATAAGACAGGGTACCTGATTGTCCTGCTATAGGCAAGGTATTTAAAAATACGTCCTTATTGTTTGAATGATACATATAATGTAATAAAGAACAAAAGTTTTTCGCATTAACACTATTGGAACGTGATAAACCACTTCCATCTGTTAAATCTAAACCATTAACATATATTTTATCTTTCCAATAATTCTCAATTACAGACACTCCGTTCTCGACAGAACCATCACCATTATTTTCTTTACCTATCCATGAAGTCAATGTTTCTGCAAAAACATTAACACTTTTCATATTAGTCCAATAAGCTACATCAGCAACTGACTTACCAATATGCTCAAACAACACCAATTTATTAGTATAATCAATTGGTGATTGTACATTATCACCTGCTGTTCTAAGGCCAACTACTTCTCCCTCAATTGATATACCACGTTTTAAAAATGCTTCTTTCAAAGCAAATAAGAATTGGTTTTCTGGATCAGGCATACTACCCTTGACTAAAAAGGCTTTATTATTAGACCCCAAAGAACCTCTTATCGATCGCTCATAAGAATATGGACCACCATAAATCAACGAATTATCACCTACTCCATTCAAAGAAATTAAATTATTACGTAAAATCAAATTAGGAATAACAGGAAATGTACTTGTTAAGATTGGTCTTGTTCTAGACGATCCTACAAAGAAATAATAACGAATCATATTGTCATAAATTGATAAACCACAAGGAAATGCTCCGTAATAATTACCTAAATCCTCCCAAGTCCAACCATCTGGAGCACCTTTATAACCAAAAGCTGAACCATCACCAATTAGTTTACCCTTAACTGTTCTTAATCCTAGTTTATATAAAGTATCAGCCCAAACATCCATGATTCTGTTTAATGAATCATCAACATTAAAATATTGGCTTCCGATGGAAATATCTGCTGCTCCTTTAATTATTAAATCTCCATCAAGTACTCCCAAACTATCAATTAATACATTTGTATATACCTTCGTTTTAGGCTTATATTCTTTACCTAATATTTCTATTGCGGAAGCAGTTGAGAATAATTTCACTGTGGACGCTGCAGGTAAAGAAATCGTATCATTAAATGATTGGTAAAGTGTGTCTTTATCCAAATCAATTACTTGAAAACTAATATTTGCATTTAGCAAAGACTTATCCCTCCTAAAATCAAAAAAAGTACTATCTAATTTAGATTGATTAAAAGCATTAAAACCAATAAAAAAAGCCGAAAAATAAAATAAAAACCACTTCATAAGTACAAAATTGAATTATAATGTCAATCGAAAAAATAAGAAGCTAAAAACTTTTAAACACCTAAACATAGAAAACCTACTTAAACATTATTTATACTTATCAATTATAAAAGTTAATTTAGTGGTTCAAAAAAGTTGTATATGCCAAAAGTACTTCGCATCATAAATCGCTTTAATATAGGTGGTCCGACATATAACGCAACCTTTTTGACTCGATTTTTAAGTAATGAATTCGAGACATTGCTTATTGGGGGCTTACCTGAGGAAGGTGAATCTGATTCTCTTCACATACCAGAAGAATATGGAGTTAACCCAACTATCATTAAAGAATTAAAACGTAAACCTAACTTTATTTCTGATCGAGAGGCGTATCGGAAAATAAAGGAAATAATCCTAGAATTCAAACCTGACATTGTACATACCCACGCTTCAAAAGCAGGTGCCTTAGGAAGAAGGGCTGCATACGCCTGTAATGTACCCGTCATTGTTCATACATTTCACGGACATGTATTTCATTCTTACTTTTCACCATTAAAAACTCGTTTATATAAACACATAGAGCAAAGACTCGCAAAAAAATCAACTGCGATTATTGCGATAAGCGAAATTCAAAAAAATGAATTAAGCAACATACATAAAATTTGTTCAAAAGATAAAATCGAAACAATTCCGTTAGGATTTGATTTAAATAAGTTTCAATTAAATCTATCAGAAAACAGATTTACTATTAGAAACGAATACAAAATCAATGATAATGAAGTTGCTGTGGCAATTATCGGAAGATTAACCAAAATTAAGAATCATACTTTCTTCCTTGACGTAGTAGAAAAACTCTTAGAATCAAAGATAACAAATGCTAAATTTTTCATTGTTGGCGATGGTGAGTTAAAAACTGAAATTGAAGAAAGAGCGGGTGTCATCAATTCTAAATTTGGAGAACATATAATACTGACATCTTGGATAAAAGATATTGCTACTTTCAATGCTGGAATGGACATAATTTGTTTAACATCTGATAACGAAGGAACTCCTGTCAGCCTAATAGAAGCTCAAGCAAGTAATGTTCCTGTAATATCAACTAATGTTGGAGGAGTAAAAGACATTGTACTTGAAGGAAAAACAGGGTACATAGTTGAGAAAGGAAATCTTAATGAATATGCCGAAAAATTGGGAATTTTAATAAAAAATAAAGAACTTCGTCTGGAATTTTCAAATAATGGATGGGGATTTGTAAAAGATAAATTCCATTACACTAGACTCGTCAAGGATATAGAAACATTATATATGAAACTATTAAAAAATAAAAATGCGTAGATTATTACAAAGTATAGTCATTTTTTTATCATTAATTTGTTTAATCAATTCATGTGGATTACAACAATATAAACTTTTCAAAATACCTAAGGGAGTAGATTTTGTTTATGATACATTGCCTAAGCCACCATACCCTGATTACAAAATAGCTGTTGATGATAAAATCACATTCAGTGTACAAGCAAATAATGGTGAAAAATTATTCTTAGGAGGGCAAAACACTTTGGGTTCTGGAGATTTTACAATACGTAAAGATGGATATACATACATCCCTTTATTGGGTGATGTATATTTACTCGGCTTAACTGTGAAACAATGTGAAAGCTTACTTATAAAAGAATTATCAAAATATATTAATGACCCTTACATAAAGTTAACTGTATCTAATTCAAGAGTCGTAGTATTTAAAGGGAGTGGTAAAAATGCAAGTATCATTACATTAAACAATGCCAAAACTTCATTACTAGAAGTAATTGCTCAGTCCGGAGGAATACCAGATCGAGGTAATTCTAGTAACATAAAAATTGTAAGAACAGTTGAAGGTAAAAGAAAAGTGTTTTTGGTAGATTTATCAACAATTGATAAACTTGAAGTTGGAGAAATGATGGTGCAAGCTAATGATTATATCTTCATAGAAGAAAGACCTAACTATCCTCAAGAAATTACTAGAGAGATCACCCCTTACCTTACACTCCTTTCTTTTACAGTAAGTACATATTCTTTATATAAAATCTTCACAAAGTGATACAGGCCCCTAAAAGTATTATCGTCAATAAAGGATTCTATCCCCATATACTTCGAAATATCATAAGAAGATATTGGTATGTACCAGTATTGACATTAGGTATATTCTATATAATAGGTTTCTTTTATTTAAGATATACTAAAGCAGTCTATGAATCCAATTCAGTTATCCAAATTGCAGATTTAGATCAAAGTAAAGAAATTATTGGAGTCGAAAACACAAATGCGAAGAATGACATTTCTGCAGAAATTCAATTCTTAAGTTCACCATTTCTTTTTGAAAAAGCAATTTCAAAATTAGATCTAAGATTAAGTTTATTTTCAGAAGGAAAAATATTAACAGAAGATTTATACAAAAAAAGTTCATTCAAAATTATACCAGAAAAATTAATTGATTCGAGTTTATGTGATATACCTATTCTGATAAAACATGATAAGGGTTCAAAAATATATTTAGAATATCTTTTTCAAGGAAAAAAATTTAAAAAATATGGTACAATAAATCAATTAATAAATGCAAATAAATTTTCAATTTTCATACAAGTTCCAGATTTTAACAAGTTTATTTCATCAATAGAGGGAAACAAGGTGTACTTTCAGTTTAATAACAAGAAAACATTACTTAGCAAACTTTTACCTAGTCTTTTAGTAACACCATTAGACCCAAATGCAAAAACTATACAAGTAAGTTATTCAGGTCACAACCCTATGCTATGTCATGACATCGTTGATGGTGTTACTACCTCATTTTTCGATTATGATGAAGAAATAAGGACACAAGGAGCGAAAAATAGTCTACTATTTATAGAAAAGCAATTAGACTCTTTGACAAGAGAAAAATCAATGGCCAACGATAGTATATTATACTATCAAAAAATGAATAAAATGATAACTCCTGAAGATAAAGAGTTAGATATATCAAATAAAAACAGCAGATTAAAAGATGAAATAAAAAAACTTAAAGCAGATTTATTATTGATACAAACAATTGAAGCTAAAATGAATAATGAGCCTAACCGGGTTGAATTGTATAAACAAATTCCAGATATTAATCAAAAAAATTTAACTCTGACTTTGGAAAAAAATATCAATGTCCTGTTAAATTATATTTCAAAACGTGAAGAATTACTTTACACATTTACAGAAGAAACAAGAGAAATAAAACAAATTAATAAACGAATAAAAACTTCATTACAATCAATTAGAAAGAATTTCAACCTAATAGAAAATGTAATTAAAGACAACCTTTCTAATCTTCAAGATTCTATATATGAACTAGAAAAAGAATCTAACTTTTTTCCACAGATGAAAATTAGATTTGCAAAATTGAAAAGTTTAATCGATGTAAACGAAAAATATTACAAATTATTTGAAGAAAAGAAATTCACTTATGCAATTTCAAATGCAGGTTATGTGCCCGCAAATAGGATATTAAGTTACCCTACAAATCCAACAGACCCGTTTAGTCCTAATGGAAGAACTATATACATATCCTTTCTACTTGTTGGATTAGCGATTGGATTAGCTTTTCTAACTTTTAAATACCTAACATTCAATGAAATAAATAACGTTGAAGAACTAAAAAACTTGTTACCTGAAAAAGTAAACATATTAGGTGGAGTTCCTCTTACAAAACAGAGTATGGAATTCTCACAACTAGTTGTTCAAGAATCTCCAAAATCTATGTTGGCTGAATCTCTCAGAAATATACGTTCTAATATGGCATTTATCAATAAAAATGCTCAAACTATCGTAATTAGTTCATCCATCTCTGGTGAAGGAAAAACATTCATTGCTTTAAACTTAGCAGGTATATTAGCTATGTCAGGTAAGAAAACTATCGTTCTTGACTTAGACTTACGTAAACCTAAGGTACATCTTGGATTCAATTCAACTAATGAAAACGGTATGAGTAATCTTATTGTAAATCAAATAACATTAGACGAAGCTATTCAAAAATCAAAATTTAACAATTTAGATTTTATTACTGCTGGACCTATTCCTCCTAATCCATCGGAATTAATTCTAAGTAAAGAATTCCAAAATATTCTTTCTGTTTTAAAAGTTAAATACGATATTGTGATTATAGATAACCCACCTGTTGGTCTGGTTTCTGATGGTATACAATTACTTGCTAATGCTGATATTCCTATCTATGTATTTAAAGCACATTACTCTAAGCGAATATCTGCATATAAAGTTGCAGAAATCTTAGAAATACAACACATTAAATCGCTAAACATCATATTAAATGGTATTGATTCTAAGAAAAGTGGGTATGGATATGGGTACGGGTACGGATACGGGTACGGGTACGGATACGGGTACGGATACGGATACGGATACGGATACGGATACGGATACGGAAGTAATTCAGGTTATTATGACGAACAAGTAAAAACAGAAGTTAAATTTATTACTCGAATAAAAAACAAAATTTTTAACAAATGACATTTCATAATGCAGAAATAGAAGGTCTAGTAATCATTGAAACAAAAAAATTCTTTGATGAGAGAGGATTCTTTTTTGAAAGCTTTCAACAGGAAAAATTTGACGATTATATAGGTAGAAAGACAATATTTGTTCAAGAAAACGAATCATGTTCAATTAAAAATGTTGTTAGAGGACTTCACTTTCAAAAACCACCATTTGCACAAGGAAAACTTGTGCGTGTGCCCTTTGGTAAGGTGTTAGATGTCGTAGTAGACATTAGAAAGAACTCCATTACCTATGGAAAAACTTTCACAATCGAACTTTCACAAGAAACCGGGAAGCAACTTTGGATCCCAGAAGGATTTGCCCATGGATTCATATCACTACAAGAAAATTCATTGTTATCTTACAAATGTACCAATTATTACAATAAAGAATCTGAAGATGCAATTCTTTGGAACGATAAAAACTTGAAAATCGATTGGAACTCTAATAATCCTATAATTTCTGAAAAAGACCAACTTGCACAAGAATTTAGTACTTTTGTGAGCCCATTTTAAGCGAAAAAAAATTGGAAAACTACATATACTATATCAGCTTCTTTATTGGAGGAGTGCTTATATCACTTCTAACCAATAAATTACTATTAAACTTTTCAGAATCCTTAGGGATCAGAAACAAAAATGATGTTGTTGTAAGATGGAGTAATCAATCTAAACCATCGCTCGGTGGAGTTAGTTTTTACATCGTTTTTCTATTTTCATTTATTTGCTATAGCATTTTCTCAGATGAATTAATTTTCCATAATGCAAAATTTCTTGGATTACTTCT
>CANGHE010000005.1 GCA_947453545.1 Flavobacteriia bacterium | reverse complement strand
ACAAAAACTTTACTGCCGACTTAGCTCAGGGGTAGAGTGCTTCCTTGGTAAGGAAGAGGTCACGGGTTCAATTCCCGTAGTTGGCTCAAGAATTTGAAATTTGAACACTAATAAATATATAATAACTAAGATTAAAAATTAAGTAAAATGGCAAAAGAAACCTTTAACCGTTCGAAACCACACTTAAATATTGGTACGATCGGACACGTAGATCACGGTAAAACAACTTTAACAGCAGCAATTACAAAAGTATTGTCTGATGCAGGTTACTGTCAAGCAAAATCATTTGATCAAATTGATAATGCTCCAGAAGAAAAAGAAAGAGGTATTACTATTAATACATCTCACGTTGAGTATGAAACTGCTAACCGTCATTACGCACACGTTGACTGTCCTGGTCACGCGGATTACGTAAAGAACATGGTTACTGGTGCTGCTCAAATGGACGGTGCTATTCTTGTTGTAGCTGCTACAGATGGACCAATGCCACAAACACGTGAGCACATCCTTTTAGGTCGTCAAGTAGGTATTCCTAGAATGGTAGTATTCATGAATAAAGTGGATATGGTTGATGATGCTGAGTTGTTGGAATTAGTTGAAATGGAAATTAGAGATTTATTATCTTTCTACGAATATGATGGAGATAATGGGCCAGTAATTCAAGGTTCAGCTTTAGGAGGATTGAATAATGATCCTGCTTGGGTTCCTAAAATTCTTGAATTAATGGATGCTGTTGATGCTTGGATTGAAGAGCCAGTAAGAGATGTTGCAAAACCATTCTTAATGCCAGTTGAAGATGTATTCTCAATTACAGGTCGTGGAACTGTTGCTACAGGAAGAATCGAAACTGGAGTTGCAAATACAGGAGATCCTGTTGAAATTATTGGTATGGGAGCTGAAAAATTAACTTCAACAATTACAGGAGTTGAGATGTTCCGTAAAATCCTTGATAGAGGTGAAGCTGGAGATAACGTAGGTATTCTTTTAAGAGGTATTCAAAAAGAAGACATCAAAAGAGGTATGGTTATTATTAAGCCAGGTTCTGTTAAGCCACACGCTAAATTTAAAGCTGAGGTTTATATCTTGAAAAAAGAAGAAGGTGGTCGTCACACACCATTTCATAATAATTATCGTCCTCAGTTTTATGTACGTACTACTGACGTAACAGGAGTTATTACTTTACCTGCAGGGGTAGAAATGGTAATGCCAGGTGATAACTTAACAATTGAAGTTTCTTTATTAAGTCCAATTGCTATGAATGTAGGTTTACGTTTCGCTATCCGTGAAGGTGGTAGAACTGTTGGTGCTGGACAAGTTACTGAAATAGTAGAATAATTATATAATAAATTTTAAAACCAGCAACACTCTTTTAAGTGTTGCTGGTTTTTATACGGGCGTAGTTCAAGGGTAGAATAGCGGTCTCCAAAACCGTTGATGGGGGTTCGAATCCCTCCGCCCGTGCAAAAAAATATCGTTTTATGGCAAAAATTGTTAATTACATATCAGAGGCGTTTGGGGAATTAAAAACAAACGTAACTTGGCCTTCGTGGCCAGAAGTGCAACGTCTAACAATTATAGTTGCTGTTTTTTCTATTACTTTTTCATTAGCAACTTGGGGTGTTGATGAGGTATTTGCAAAAACAATTGAAACATTTTTTACATGGTTAAAATCTTAAATTTCATCTAATGACTGATAGTGTTAAGAAATGGTATGTTGTTAGAGCAGTAAGTGGACAAGAAAATAAAGTCAAAGCTTATATTGAAAATGAAATTAATAGACTAGGCATTTCCGACTATATTTCTCAAGTACTTGTCCCAACTGAAAAAGTAGTACAAGTAAAAGATGGAAAAAAAATCGCTAAAGAGAAAGTTTATTTTCCAGGTTATATAATGATTGAAGCTAATCTTACTGGAGAAATACCTCATATTATAAAATCTATAACTAGTGTAATTGGTTTTTTAGGAGAAGTAAAAGGTGGAGATCCAGTTCCTTTAAGGTTATCTGAAGTAAACAGAATGCTAGGAAAAGTTGATGAATTGACTATCAATACAGATACTCAGTTAATTCCATTTACATTAGGAGAAACAGTTAAAGTTATTGATGGTCCTTTTAATGGATTCAATGGAACAGTTGAAAAAATAAATGAGGAAAAACGAAAACTTGAGGTTATGGTTAAAATTTTCGGAAGAAAAACACCTTTAGAGTTGAGTTTTTTACAAGTTGAAAAAGTATAATTTTTTGTTACATAAATAGTCACATTTTTGCTTCCATATTAATGTGTCATAAATTTTTTAAAAATGGCTAAAGAGATTAGTAAAGTAGTTAAACTACAAGTTAAGGGAGGTGCTGCGAACCCATCGCCACCGGTTGGACCTGCTTTAGGAGCTGCTGGTGTTAATATCATGGAATTTTGCAAACAATTTAATGCAAGAACTCAAGATAAAGCCGGCAAAGTATGCCCAGTACAAATTACTGTGTATAAAGACAAATCATTTGATTTTGTTGTAAAAACTCCACCTGCTGCAATTCAATTATTAGAAGCAGCAAAATTAAAGTCTGGATCTGGTCAACCAAATCGTAAAAAAGTAGCAAATGTTACTTGGGAACAAATTAGAGCAATTGCTGATGATAAAATGCAAGATTTAAATGCTTTTACAATTGAAAAAGCAATGAGTATGGTTGCAGGAACTGCAAGATCTATGGGAATAACAGTAACAGGAGATGCTCCTTTTTAATTTTAAGAGATATGGCAAAATTGACAAAAAAACAAAAAGAAGCTGCTTCTAAAATTGAAAAGAATAAATTGTATTCATTAAAGGATGCATCTGTACTTATCAAACAAGTTGCTTCAGCAAAATTCGATGAATCAGTTGACATTGCTGTTCGTTTGGGTGTAGATCCAAGAAAAGCAAATCAAATGGTTAGAGGTGTAGTTACATTACCTCATGGTACTGGTAAAGATGTTAGAGTATTAGCATTAGTTACACCTGATAAAGAAGCCGAAGCTAAAGCTGCTGGTGCTGATTTTATTGGATTAGATGATTATTTACAAAAAATAAAAGATGGATGGACAGATGTTGATGTGATTATCACTATGCCGTCTGTAATGGGTAAATTAGGTCCATTAGGTCGTATTTTAGGCCCAAGAGGATTGATGCCAAATCCCAAAACAGGTACAGTAACTATGGAAATAGGTAAGGCTGTTCAAGAAGTGAAAGCGGGTAAAATTGACTTTAAAGTTGATAAAACAGGTATTGTTCATGCTGGAATTGGAAGAATTTCTTTCTCAGCAGATCAAATAGTTGATAACGCACACGAAATTATTCAAACATTAATCAAACTTAAGCCAACTGCTGCTAAAGGTACTTATATTAAAAGTATTTACCTTACTAGCACTATGAGTCCTGCAATTGCATTAGACACTAAAGCAGTATAATTGGTAGTTAATAATTTTTAGCATGACAAGAGAAGAAAAATCAATCGCAATTAAAGATTTAACTGCACAATTAGCAGATTCAAATATTGTTTATTTAGCAGATATATCTGGACTTAATGCAGTAACAACTTCAAATTTGAGAAGAGCTTGTTTTAAAGCTGGAATTAAATTAGAAGTAGTTAAAAATACTTTGCTTGCAAAAGCAATGGAGGCTTCTGAGAATAATTATGGGGACTTACCTGCAACTTTAAAAGGTAATACTTCTATTCTTATTGCTGATGTTGCAAATGCACCAGCAAAAATTATAAAAGAATTTCGCAAGAAATCAGACAAGCCTATTTTAAAAGGAGCTTACATAAACTCTGAAGTATATGTTGGTGACAATCTTTTAGATTCGTTAGCATCGCTTAAATCTAAAGAGGAGGTTATTGGAGAAATCATTGGATTACTTCAATCACCAGCACAAAGAGTTATTTCCGCTCTTAAAAACCAATTCAAAGAAGAAGAGGTTTAAGCTTTTTATTTAAGCTATAAACAAGCGCACATTAAAACATTATATTTTACAAATCATTTTAAAACGATAGAAAAAATGGCAGATTTGAAACAATTCGCAGAACAATTAGTAAATCTAACAGTTAAAGAAGTTAACGAATTAGCAACTATATTAAAAGACGATTATGGTATTGAACCAGCAGCAGCAGCTGTTGTTGTTGCAGCAGGTGGCGAAGCAGCAGCAGAAGATGTTCAAACAGAATTCACTGTAATATTAAAAGAGGCTGGTGCTTCTAAATTAGCAGTTGTAAAATTAGTTAAAGAATTAACTGGATTAGGTCTTAAAGAAGCAAAAGATGTAGTAGATGGAGCTCCAGGACCTGTTAAAGAAGGAGTTTCTAAAGAAGAAGCTGAAGGTCTTAAGAAAGCTTTAGAAGAAGCTGGAGCTGTAGTTGAACTTAAATAGTTTAATTCAGTTTTGAGAACTAGGTTTAGGTCTTGGATTTGTTTCCAATGACCTAAACCATTTTTCGTATAATAAAATTATATCAAGTTTTATTATAAAATAGTTTAAAATACGAGAAGGTTTTTAAATCAATACGATGCAAAAAAATAAGGGTAAGGTTTATTTTTCTTATTTTTATTTTTAAAGAGGTATTGATTATAAAAAGAAAAGTATAGATTGTTTTATATATAACAGTGTTTTACACAAAATTACTTTTTTTTAATCAAAATTTTGTCCATTGATGATAACAAATCAGACTGAAAGATTGAATTTTGCCTCTACTAAAAATATTCCTGCCTATCCAGACTTTTTGGATGTTCAGGTTAAGTCTTTTAAAGATTTTTTCCAACTGGAAACTAAATCAGATGAAAGAGGCAACGAAGGTTTATACAATACCTTCATGGAAAATTTCCCAATAACTGATACAAGAAATAATTTTGTATTAGAATTTTTAGATTATTTTGTAGATCCACCACGCTATACTATACAAGAATGTATTGAAAGAGGTTTAACGTATAGTGTCCCTTTAAAAGCAAGATTAAAGTTATATTGTACAGATCCTGAACATGAGGATTTTGAAACTATAGTTCAGGATGTATATCTTGGAACAATTCCATATATGACACCAAGTGGTACTTTTGTAATTAATGGTGCTGAACGTGTTGTGGTTTCTCAATTACACCGTTCACCAGGAGTTTTCTTTGGTCAATCTTTTCATGCAAATGGAACTAAACTTTATTCTGCAAGAGTTATCCCTTTTAAAGGATCTTGGATAGAGTTTGCTACCGATATTAACAGTGTAATGTATGCTTATATCGATAGAAAGAAGAAATTACCAGTAACCACACTATTTAGAGCAATTGGTTTTGAAAGAGACAAAGATATTTTAGAAATATTTGATCTTGCAGAAGAAATTAAAGTTTCAAAATCAAGTTTAAAAAAATACATAGGCAGAAGACTTGCAGCTCGTGTTCTGAATACTTGGCATGAAGATTTTGTTGATGAAGATACTGGAGAAGTAGTTTCTATTGAACGTAATGAAATTATTTTAGATAGAGATACTTTAATAGACAAAGATAATGTAGAAGAAATTATTGATGCAAATGTCAAATCAATCTTGCTTCATAAAGAAGATGCCAATCAAGGTGACTATGCAATAATTCACAATACATTACAAAAAGATCCAACTAATTCAGAAAAAGAAGCAGTTGAACATATATATAGACAATTACGAAATGCTGAACCGCCTGATGAAGAAACGGCACGAGGCATTATAGATAAATTATTCTTTTCTGATCAACGTTATAACTTAGGTGAAGTTGGTCGATATAGAATGAATAAAAAATTGAATCTTGATATCCCAATGGAAAAGCAAGTGCTTACCAAAGAAGATATCATTACCATAGTAAAATATTTGATTGAATTAATCAACTCTAAAGCAGAGATTGATGATATTGATCACTTGTCAAACCGACGTGTAAGAACTGTTGGTGAACAGTTATCACAACAATTTGGTGTTGGTTTAGCTCGTATGGCTAGAACTATTCGTGAGAGAATGAACGTTAGAGATAACGAGGTATTTACACCAATCGATTTAATTAATGCTAAAACATTATCTTCGGTTATCAACTCTTTCTTTGGTACAAACCAGTTATCGCAGTTTATGGATCAAACGAATCCATTGGCAGAGATAACACATAAAAGAAGATTATCAGCACTTGGGCCAGGTGGACTTTCTAGAGAGAGAGCAGGATTTGAAGTACGTGACGTTCACTATACACACTACGGAAGACTATGTCCAATTGAAACACCTGAGGGACCAAACATTGGATTAATTTCTTCTCTTGGCGTTTATGCTAAAGTAAACGGAATGGGTTTTATTGAAACGCCTTACCGAAAGGTAACGAATGGTGTTGTTGATTTAGACTCTACTCCTGTTTATCTAAGTGCAGAGGAAGAAGAAGGAAAAATGATTGCTCAAGCAAACATTGAAATGGATGGTACTGGAAAAATAACTGCAGATAAAGTTATTGCCCGTGAAGAAGGTGATTTCCCTGTAGTTGACCCATCTGCTGTTCACTATACTGACGTTGCACCGAACCAAATTGCTTCTATTTCTGCGTCTTTAATTCCTTTCTTAGAGCATGATGATGCAAACCGTGCGTTGATGGGGTCAAACATGATGCGTCAAGCTGTTCCTTTATTACGTCCAGAAGCTCCAATTGTAGGTACTGGTTTAGAAAGACAAGTAGCTTCAGATTCAAGAGTTTTAATAAATGCTGAAGGTCACGGAGTTGTTGAATATGTTGATGCAAATATAATTACAATTAAATACGATCGAACTGATGAAGAACGAATGGTTAGTTTTGAAGCAGACGAGAAAACATATAATCTAATAAAGTTCCGAAAAACCAATCAAAGTACAAGTATAAATCTAAAACCTATTGTAAGAAAAGGTGATAGAGTTATTCCTGGTCAAGTTTTATCTGAAGGTTATGCAACACAAAATGGAGAATTAGCTTTAGGTAGAAATTTAAAAGTTGCTTTTATGCCTTGGAAAGGGTATAACTTTGAGGATGCAATTGTTATTTCTGAAAAAGTTGTTCGGGACGATATTTTTACCTCTATTCACGTTGATGATTATTCATTAGAAGTGAGAGATACCAAATTAGGAAATGAAGAGTTAACTAATGATATCCCTAACGTATCTGAAGAGGCTACTAAAGACTTGGATGAAAATGGAATGATCAGAATTGGAGCTGAAGTAAAACCTGGCGATATTCTTATTGGAAAGATTACTCCAAAAGGGGAATCAGATCCAACTCCAGAAGAGAAATTATTAAGAGCTATTTTTGGGGATAAAGCAGGTGATGTAAAAGATGCTTCTTTAAAAGCTTCTCCTTCTTTACATGGAGTTGTTTTGGATAAAAAATTATTTGCTAGAGCGGTAAAAGATAAACGCAAAAGATCTAAAGACAAAGATGATTTAGGTACTCTTGAGATGGATTTTGAAACTAAATTCGTTGAGCTTAAAGATAAGTTAATTGAAAAACTTTTTTTAATTGTTAACGGAAAGACATCTCAAGGTGTAATGAATGATTTAGGTGAAGAAGTTTTACCAAAAGGTAAAAAATACAATCAGAAAATGCTTTATGCAGTTGAAGATTTTGCTCATTTAACAAAAGGACAATGGGTTTCAGATGAAGCATCTAATATCATGGTTAATGATTTGATTCATAATTATAAAATCAAATTAAATGATTTGCAAGGTGCTTTGCGTAGAGAAAAGTTCACTATTACTGTTGGAGATGAATTACCTTCTGGAATTTTAAAATTAGCAAAAGTTTACATTGCTAAAAAACGTAAGTTGAAAGTAGGTGATAAAATGGCGGGTCGACATGGAAATAAAGGTATCGTTGCTCGAATTGTTCGACACGAAGACATGCCTTTCTTGGAAGACGGAACGCCAGTTGACATTGTATTGAATCCGCTTGGTGTACCTTCTCGTATGAACATAGGACAAATTTATGAAACAGTTTTAGGTTGGGCAGGAATGAACTTGGGTAGAAAATTTGCTACTCCAATTTTTGATGGTGCAACTTTAGACCAAATCAATGAATTAACTGATGAAGCAGGAATACCACGTTTTGGTCACACCTACTTATATGATGGTGGAACAGGAGAGCGTTTCCATCAACCAGCAACAGTGGGAGTAATTTACATGTTGAAATTAGGACACATGGTTGACGATAAAATGCATGCACGTTCAATTGGACCATACTCATTAATTACACAACAACCATTAGGTGGTAAAGCACAATTTGGAGGTCAGCGATTTGGAGAAATGGAAGTTTGGGCACTTGAAGCTTATGGAGCATCAAGTACATTGCGTGAAATTTTGACTGTTAAATCAGATGATGTAATTGGAAGAGCTAAAACTTATGAAGCAATTGTTAAAGGCGAAACTATGCCAGAACCAGGTTTACCTGAATCATTTAACGTATTGATGCATGAATTAAAAGGTCTTGGATTAGACATCAGATTAGAAGAATAAATCTTAGTAATAAGAGTTCAGTTAAAGCAAATAGTTTTAATTGAACTCTTAAGACTTAAAAAAAATATAATTTCAATAATATCTATAGTAAGAACTATGATGAATAATAGAAATAATAAAGATAACAACAAACCTTCTGGAATTAAACGATTTAGTAAAATTACTATTGGTTTAGCATCACCTGAATCGATTTTAGCGGATTCAAGAGGAGAAGTTTTGAAACCAGAAACGATTAATTATAGAACACACAAACCAGAACGTGATGGTCTTTTTTGTGAAAGAATTTTTGGCCCAGTAAAAGATTTTGAATGTGCTTGTGGTAAGTACAAAAGAATTCGTTACAAAGGAATTATTTGTGATCGTTGTGGTGTAGAAGTAACAGAAAAGAAAGTTAGAAGAGACAGAGTTGGACACATCAATTTAGTTGTGCCAATTGCTCATATTTGGTATTTTCGTTCTTTGCCAAATAAAATTGGCTATATTTTAGGATTGCCATCTAAGAAGCTAGATATGATTATTTATTACGAAAGATATGTCGTAATACAACCAGGAATTGCTAACAATTCTGATGGATCAAAAATAGCAAGGTTGGATTTCTTAACAGAAGAAGAGTATTTAAATATTTTAGACACTCTTCCACTAGAAAATCAATATTTAGATGATTTAGACCCCAATAAGTTTGTTGCTAAAATGGGAGCAGAATGTATTATGGATTTATTGGCACGTATCGATTTAGATGCTTTGTCATATGAATTACGTCACTCTGCTAATAATGAAACATCGAAACAACGTAAAACAGAAGCTTTAAAAAGATTACAAGTTGTAGAATCTTTCCGTGAATCTAACTTGAACCGAGAGAATCGTCCTGAATGGATGATTATGAAAGTAGTTCCAGTTATTCCACCAGAATTGCGTCCATTAGTGCCGCTTGATGGAGGTCGTTTTGCAACTTCAGATTTAAATGATTTATACCGTCGTGTAATCATCCGTAACAATCGTTTGAAACGTTTGATGGAAATCAAAGCACCAGAAGTAATCTTGCGTAACGAAAAACGTATGTTACAAGAATCAGTAGATTCATTGTTCGACAATACTCGTAAGGCTTCTGCTGTTAAAACAGAATCTAATCGTCCTTTGAAATCACTCTCAGATTCCCTAAAAGGAAAACAAGGTCGATTCCGTCAAAACTTACTTGGAAAACGTGTGGATTATTCTGCTCGTTCGGTAATTGTTGTTGGACCTGAATTGAAATTATTCGAATGTGGGATTCCTAAAGATATGGCTGCTGAATTATACAAACCTTTCGTTATCCGTAAATTGATAGAAAGAGGAATTGTAAAAACAGTAAAATCTGCAAAAAAAATAATTGACAAAAAAGAACCTGTAGTTTGGGATATCCTTGAAAATGTTATCAAAGGCCACCCAGTATTACTAAATCGTGCACCTACACTTCACCGTTTGGGTATTCAAGCTTTTCAGCCAAAATTAATTGAAGGAAAAGCTATACAATTGCACCCATTAGTGTGTACGGCGTTTAATGCGGATTTTGATGGGGATCAAATGGCAGTTCACCTGCCTTTAGGCCCAGAAGCTATTTTAGAAGCACAATTACTTTTATTAGCTTCTCATAATATATTGAATCCGGCAAATGGAGCTCCAATTACGGTACCATCTCAGGACATGGTTTTAGGGCTTTATTACATGACTAAAGAAAGAATTTCAACACCTGAAATTAAAATTTTAGGAGAAGGTTTGACTTTCTATTCTGCTGAAGAAGTTAATATAGCTTTAAATGAAGAAAAGTTAGAATTAAATGCTAGAGTAAAAATTAGAGCTAAGGACTTTAATGAAAATGGTGAATTAGTTTTTAAAATTATTGAAACAACTGCTGGGCGTGTGCTTTTTAATGAAGTAGTGCCTGAAGCTGCAGGATATATAAATGATGTTTTAACTAAGAAAAATCTTAGAGACATTATTGGAAAAATTTTAAGCGTAACAAATGTACCTACAACTGCTGCTTTCTTAGACAGTATGAAAGATATGGGTTACAAATTTGCATTTAAAGGAGGATTATCATTTTCATTAGGTGATATTAAAATTCCTGAACAAAAAACACAGTTAATTGCAGACGCAAGAGAACAAGTTGAGGGGATTTCTATGAATTATAACATGGGTCTTATTACAAATAACGAACGTTATAACCAAGTTATTGATATATGGACTTCTGCCAATGCTCAATTGACGGAATTAGCTATGAAAAACATTAGAGAAGATCAACAAGGATTTAACTCAGTGTATATGATGCTAGATTCTGGAGCAAGGGGTTCAAAAGAACAAATTCGTCAGTTAACGGGTATGCGTGGTTTGATGGCTAAACCAAAAAAATCAACAGCTGGAGGTGGCGAGATTATTGAAAATCCTATTCTATCTAACTTTAAAGAAGGTCTTTCAATTTTAGAATATTTCATTTCTACACACGGTGCTCGTAAAGGTTTAGCGGATACGGCATTGAAAACCGCAGATGCCGGTTACTTAACTAGAAGGTTACATGATGTTTCACAGGATGTTATTGTTAATACCAATGACTGTGGAACTTTAAGAGGAATTGAAGTTTCTGCTTTGAAGAAAAATGAAGAGATTGTTGAATCTTTAGGTGAAAGAATCTTAGGTCGTGTAGTTTTACAAAATTTAATAAATCCTTTAACCTCAGAAATTTTAGTTCATTCTGGCCAACAAATAACGGAATCAATTGTAAAAGCAATCGAAAATTCACCAATTGAGAAAGTTGAAGTACGTTCTCCGTTAACTTGTGAAGCCTTGAAAGGGATTTGTGCAAAATGTTACGGTAGAAACCTAGCAACTGGGAAAATGACTCAAAGAGGTGAAGCAGTAGGTGTTATTGCAGCTCAATCAATTGGAGAACCTGGAACACAATTAACTCTTAGAACGTTCCACGTTGGAGGGGTTGCAGGTGGTATTTCAGAAGAGTCTAATATCTTAGTTAAATTCGATGGTCGTTTAGAAATAGAGGATTTAAAAACCGTTAAAGGTGAAGATGGTGACGGTAATATGGTTGATATTGTTATTTCTCGTTCTACAGAATTGAAATTGATTGATATTAAAACGGGAATCTTGATGAGTACAAATAATATACCTTATGGTTCTAGCATCTTTGTTAAAGATGGTCAAGAAGTTAAAAAAGGTGATGTTATATGTAAATGGGATCCATATAATGGTGTAATTATATCAGAATTTACAGGAAAAATTGCATATGAGGATTTAGAACAAGGGCAGTCATTTATGGTTGAAATTGATGAACAAACTGGTTTCCAAGAAAAAGTTATTTCTGAATCAAGAAATAAAAAATTGATTCCAACTTTATTAATTTATGGTAAAGATGGTGAGTTGATTCGTTCTTATAACTTACCAGTTGGTGCTCACTTAATGGTTGATGATGGAGAGAAAATCAAAGCTGGTAAAATTTTAGTAAAAATACCAAGACGATCATCTAAAACAGGAGATATCACAGGAGGTTTACCAAGAATTACTGAACTTTTAGAGGCTCGTAATCCTTCTAATCCTGCAGTAGTTTCTGAAATTGATGGTGTTGTATCTTTTGGTAAAATTAAAAGAGGAAACCGTGAAATAGTAATTGAATCTAAATTTGGAGAAGTTAAAAAGTATTTAGTTAAACTTTCAAATCAAATTTTAGTTCAAGAAAATGACTTTGTAAGAGCAGGAGTGCCATTATCTGATGGTGCAATTACACCCGAAGATATTCTAAGAATTCAAGGACCATCTGCAGTTCAACAATATTTAGTAAATGAAATCCAAGAGGTATATCGTTTACAAGGAGTGAAAATTAACGACAAACACTTTGAAGTTGTTATTCGACAAATGATGCGTAAAGTTAGAGTTGAAGACCCAGGAGATACTTTATTCTTAGAAGAACAATTAATTCATACAAAAGATTTTATTGTTGAAAACGATAAATTATATGGTATGAAAGTTGTTGAAGATTCAGGTGATTCTAACGTTTTGAAACCAGGTCAAATTATTTCTCCTAGAGAATTACGAGATGAGAATTCACAGTTGAAGAGAAATGATAAAAATTTAGTTGCAGCTAGAGATGTAGTTACAGCTACAGCAACACCTGTTTTGCAAGGTATAACAAGAGCTTCTCTTCAAACAAAATCTTTTATTTCTGCAGCATCATTCCAAGAAACTACAAAAGTTTTAAACGAAGCCGCTGTTGCTGGAAAAGTAGATTACTTAGAAGGTTTAAAAGAGAATGTAATTGTAGGACATAGAATACCAGCAGGTACGGGAATGAGAGAGTACGATCATACTATTGTTGGTTCTAAAGAGGAGTATAAAGAAATGACCGTTAACAAAGAAGAATATAATTATTAATCTTATGAATGATTCTAATCAACAAGGACAAATAAATATTGAATTGGATGAAAAAATTGCTGAAGGGATTTATTCAAATTTAGCCATTATTAATCATTCTCCTTCTGAATTTGTTGTGGATTTTGTTTGTATTATGCCAGGTACACCAAAATCTAAAGTAAAATCTAGAATAGTTTTAACTCCTCAGCATGCTAAAAGATTAGTTAAGGCATTGGCAGAAAATGTGCATCGTTTTGAATTGGCTCATGGAGAAATTCAGGATTCTGAACAACCTCCAATTCCACTAAATTTTGGCACAGCAGGACAAGCCTAATTTTAATATCAAAAACCCCTTTTTTAAAGGGGTTTTTTTAAATTTTTAGGTTTGTATGTTTACTTTTAGTTTTTTCTAAATATGATATTTTCTACAAAGATACCTATCTCTAAATCAATACATCCAATTGATTATAGCGCTTCAATTCTACTTATAGGATCTTGTTTTGCTGATAAAATTGGAACTAAATTTAATTTTTATAAATTTAGAACAATCGTAAATCCATTTGGAATTATTTTTAACCCAATTTCGATTGAAAATGTACTTACTCGGGTCGTTAAAAAGAGATATTTTACAGAACAAGATATTTTCTTTCATAATGAACTATGGCATTGTTTTGAAGTTCATTCGGAATTTTCTAATTCTAACAAAAAGGAATTATTAAGTAATTTAAATTCAATTTTAGATACAGTAAATGGACAAATATCCCAGTTAACACATCTAATAATTACTTATGGGTCATCTTGGGTTTATAGAAATATAACTACCAATCAGGTGGTTGCCAATTGTCATAAGGTATCTCAAAATCAATTTATAAAAGAAATTTTAACTGTTTCAGTTATTGAAAAATCAATTGAAAATACTATTGCTTTAATACAAAAAATTAATCCTAATTGTAATTTTATTTTCACAGTTTCTCCCGTTCGCCATCTCAAAGATGGTTTTGTAGAAAATCAAAGAAGCAAATCTCATTTAATTACGGCAATTCACAATCCAAAATTCACAATCCATAGCTATTTTCCAAGTTATGAAATCGTGATGGACGAACTTAGAGATTATAGATTTTATGCTGAAGATATGTTGCATCCGAATCAAATTGCTATTGATTATATTTGGGAACGTTTCGAAGCAATAGCAATTTCTAAAGTTAGCCTTGATACTATGGCTGAAATTAACAATATTCAAAAAGCTATGGCTCACAGACCATTCAATTTTGAATCCGAAAGCCATTTAAAATTCAAACAAACTATTTTAGTTAAAATACGTGAAATTCAACTAAAATACCCATTTATGAATTTTTAGAAATTACAATTTGTTTTCTAAACTACTCCAACCTCCACCATTCATAGCGTCAATACCATTGCTTTTTAATATGGATGTTGCTTGAGAACTTCTCATTCCGCTAGCACAACAAGCAATAACAGGTTTGTTTAATTTTTTTAAGTCATTTATTTTGGATGAAATTGTATTTAATGGAATGTTTTTAGACCCTTTAATATGACCACCTTGAAATTCAGCGGGTGTTCTTACATCAATTATAACAGCACCTTTGTTAACAAAGTCATTAACGTTTTCTGATTTTCCACCTATTCCTAATATACTTAATAGTCCCATTTTTTTTTATTTTTCTGATTTCTAAAGCAAAATTAATGATTTACTACCTGTAAAGTTGTAACAAAAGTTACCCAAGTCAAAAAAATCTTTATATTTGAAATCGAATGAAGATTTCCGATAGAAAACAAGAAATTATAAATGTAGCTGCTAAACTTTTTAAAGAAAAAGGATACAGCGCTGTAACTATGCGCGATATTGCACAAATATTAGATATAAAAGCAGCAAGTTTATACAATCATATTAAATCAAAACAAGAAATTCTTGTTTTAATTGTTATTGAAATTGCTGAAGAGTTTACTAACGTAATGAGGGAGGTGGTAAATTCAAATGATTCAGCGATTAAGAAAATTGAGCGAATAATTGAACTGCATATTGATATTACTCTTCGAGATTCGAATGCACTAGCGTGTTTGAATAATGATTGGATGCACTTAACAGATTCTGATTTGGATTATTTTATAAAAATGCGAAATGATTATGAAGATAATTTCAGAACTATAATGGAAAAAGGAATTGTAGATGGTGAAATTAAAAATTATAATCTTGATGTAATTATTTTCTCAATTTTATCTACGCTTAGAACATTATATATTTGGTATAATAAAACAAATAAATTAAGCTCAAAGGCATTGACAGACAATATGATTAAAGTTCTATTAAACGGAATTGTTTAAAAAATTACAACGTTTTCGTAATGTATAAAAAAAATCATTAAATTTGCATGTTTAACTAACAATTGTTAGTTTGATCTAAATAGAATTATATGTCAAAATTTCATAGCTTTAAAGTCGCTGATATTTATAAAGAAACAAATGATTGTTCTGTAATTACATTCGATGTTCCTTCCGCATTGCAGTCGGAATTTCAATACAAACAAGGACAACATTTAACGCTAAGAACCAATATCAAAGGCAACGAAGTACGTCGTTCCTATTCGTTATGTTCTAGCCCTATAGAAAATAAATGGCAAGTAGCCGTTAAACAAATAAACGAAGGATTATTCTCTACTTTTGTAAATGAACAATTAGCAATAGGCGACACATTGGATGTTATGCCTCCAAATGGAGCGTTCTTTACCGAAGTCAATCCTACAAAGGCAAAAAACTATATTGCATTTGCTGCTGGAAGTGGAATTACACCTATACTTTCTATTATTAAAACCCATTTAGCGTCTGAACCAAATAGCACTTTTAAATTGTTTTATTTAAACGGCACTGTAAAATCAATTATCTTTAAAGAGGAAATAGAGCAGTTGAAAAACGTGTATTTCAATCGTTTTGAAATCTTTTATTTCTTAACTAAAGAACACCGTTCTTCGGAATTGTTTAATGGAAGATTTACAAAAGAAAAAATCGAAGTATTGACAGATAAAATCATTGATATTCCATCTACAGATGAATGTTTTATATGTGGTCCAGAAGATATGATATTCTTGTTGCGTGACGAATTAGTAAATGCGGGTTTATCTAAAGATAACATTCATTACGAATTGTTTACAACAGGACTTTCGGAAGCAGACAAACAAAGAATAAAAAATATCGTAGCTAAAAAAGTTGAAGGAACAGAAGTCACTATTATTGATGGCGGAAAAGAATTCCACTTTGTAATGGGTCAGGATTTCGACACCCTATTGGATGGAGCGATTGCCGCTGGCGCTGATTTACCTTATGCTTGCAAAGGGGGTGTTTGTAGTACTTGCCGTTGTAAAGTTGTGGATGGTTCGGTTGAAATGAAATTAAACTATTCATTAGAAGCAGATGAATTAGCGAAAAATTATGTATTAAGTTGTCAAGCCGTGCCTACTTCTAAAAAAGTAGTAGTTGATTTCGGATTGTAAAATATAAACCTGAATTTAATAACAGAAAAAAGTTATGTCAGAAAAAGAAGTGAAAAGTTTAGAAGAAATTTTCGAAGCACGAATTGCTCGCGACGAAAAAATTGAACCAAAAGAGTGGATGCCCGAAAAGTATCGCAAGACGCATATTCGTCAGATTTCACAACATGCCCATTCAGAAGTTGTTGGAATGTTGCCTGAAGGGAATTGGATTACTCGCGCGCCTTCATTGCGAAGAAAAGTAGCCTTATTGGCTAAAATTCAAGACGAAGGTGGACACGGATTGTACTTATATAGTGCTGCGGAAACTCTTGGGATTTCTCGTGACGAATTAATAGAACAATTGCATTCAGGAGAAGCCAAGTATTCTAGTATTTTTAATTATCCTGCTGTTACATGGGCAGATATGGGTACAGTTGGTTGGTTGGTTGATGGTGCAGCAATTATGAATCAAGTGGCTTTGATGGGAACATCTTATGGCCCTTACGCACGTGCTATGGTTCGTATTTGTAAAGAAGAAAGTTTTCATCAACGTCAAGGTTATGAAATTCTTTTGACACTTTGTAATGGAACTCCTGAACAAAAAGAAATGGCACAAGATTCTATCAATCGTTGGTGGTGGCCGTCTTTAATGATGTTTGGACCTCGTGATGCCGATTCTCCTAATACAGAGCAGTCTGTAAAATGGAAATTGAAACGAAAAACCAACGACGAATTGCGTCAAGCTTTCGTAGATCAAACGGTGCCACAAGCCAATATATTAGGATTAACTATTCCTGATTCCAAATTAAAATGGAACGAAGAAAGAAAACATTATGATTTTGGCGATATCGATTGGAACGAATTTTGGCAAGTTGTAAAAGGCCACGGTCCTTGCAACAAACAAAGAATCGATGCAAGAGTAAAAGCCCACAAAGACGGTAAATGGGTTCGTGATGCCGCAATGGCTTTCGCCGAAAAACAAGAAAATAAAGAAGTAAAACTAGCAATATAAATAGTCGAAAGTCGCAGTTTACAGTATTCAGACTGCCAACTGCGACTGCGACTGAAAACTCAAATATTATGAAAAACTGGCCACTTTGGGAAGTATTTATAAGAAGTAAAAACGGATTAGAGCACCGTCATTGCGGTTCACTTCATGCAAGTGATGCAACAATGGCATTAGAAAATGCTCGCGATGTATACACACGTCGTATGGAAGGTGTTAGCATTTGGGTTGTACCATCAGCTCAAATCACAGCAACCAATCCTGAAAACAATGGAGAAACTTTTGAACCAGCAATGGACAAAGCGTATCGTCATCCTACGTTTTATGAATTGCCTGACGAATTAAAACACATGTAATTAGGTGTTAGGATTTGGGTATTAGGATTTAGGGAAATTTAAAAGCCCTACAACCTACAACCTACAACCTACAACCTACAACCTTAACAAAATGAACAATAATTTAATTCAATACATCTACGGAATTGCAGATAACTCATTGATTCTTGGCCAGCGTTTAGGAGAATTGTGTGGTCATGGACCAAGCATTGAAACCGATATCGCCTTAACCAATATTTCCCTTGATTTATTAGGGCAAACACGTAGTTATTTTCAATATGTAGCAAAATTGCAAGGTAATGGTGCTAATGAAGATACTGTGGCTTTCCTTAGATTGGAAAGAGAGTATAAAAACGTACTTTTAGTAGAACAACCGAACACTGATTTTGGTTATTCTATTACACGTCAATTTTTGTTTGACGTGTTTCATTTGGCATTATTAGAAGAATTGCAAAAAAGCAAAGACGAAATGTTGGCTGCAATTGCTAAAAAAAGTATTAAAGAAGTGTTATATCATACGAGATTTTCTTCAGATTGGATTAAAAGATTAGGTGATGGAACTGAAGAAAGTCACAACAGAATCCAAACTGCGATTAATGATTTGTGGATTTTTACTGACGAATTATTCCATCAAACCGATGCTGATAAAGCTATGATTGCAGAAGGGATAGGAGTTGATGTTACACTTTTAAAAATAAACTATTATAAAAAAGTAAGTAGCATTTTAGAAGAAGCTACATTGCAAACACCTTCAATTGAATATTTCCAAAAAGGAGGAAAACAAGGCGTTCATAGTGAGCACATGGGCTTTATTCTAACAGAATTGCAGTACATGCAACGCACGTATCCCAACATGACTTGGTAGTAAGTATTCAGTTTTCAGTGGCAGTTTTCAGTTTGATTAGTAAAAATAGTGCCTTTGCACTTTTGAGAGAAATATAGTAAAATTGTTGCGAACTTTGTGTAAATCATTGCGCTCTTTGTGGTTAAAAAAATGACAGAAGAAAAAATACATATCGACCAAAAACTATTCGAAATTCTGGAAACGGTTTCCGATCCTGAAATTCCAGTACTTTCTATAGTGGAAATGGGAGTAGTTCGTTCTGCCAAACTAATAAACGGAATTGTTGAAGTAGAAATCACTCCAACCTACAGCGGTTGCCCAGCAATGGATGTCATAGGAGACGATATTAAAGAAGCATTCCAACAAAAAGGTTATGAAGCCAAAGTGGATTTAATTCTTTCACCGGCATGGACAACCGATTGGATAACATCAAAAGGCAGAATAGCTTTAGAAAAATATGGAATTGCTTCTCCATTATCTGAATCAGCTGATAAAGAAGCGCTTCTAGGCAATAAAAAATTAGTGAAATGTCCGCAATGCGGCTCATTGAACACAAAATTAGTAAGTCAATTTGGTTCCACAGCATGTAAAGCATTTTTCCAATGCGAAGATTGCTTAGAACCCTTCGACTACTTTAAATGTTTAAAATAATAAGATTAACGATTGCTGATTGTTGAATTTTGATTTAAGATTTCTATACTTCTAAAATCGTTAATCTTCAATCTTAAATAAAATAGGTATGAGCAATAATTCAATTGAATTAAAAATTGAAAGTGGCGTAGCATGGATTTCACTGAACAGACCCGAAGTTTTTAATAGTTTCAATCGTGAAATGGCTTTTCTGTTACAAGAAACTTTAGATAATTGTGAAAACGATATAAATGTCCGTGCAATAGTAATTACCGGAAACGGAAAAGCTTTTTGTGCTGGACAAGACCTAAAAGAAGTAACCGACCCAGATTTAAATCCAGGTTTTAGAAAAATATTGGAAGAACACTACAATCCAATAATCCAAAAAATAAGAACAATTGAAAAACCAATAATTGCAGCAGTAAACGGAGTAGCAGCTGGTGCAGGAGCGAATATTGCTTTGGCTTGTGATATAGTTGTAGCTTCTGAACACGCTAGTTTTATACAAGCGTTTAGTAAAATCGGATTAATACCGGATAGTGCTGGAACTTTCTTTTTACCTAGATTAATTGGTTTTCAAAAAGCAACTGCTTTAATGATGCTTGGAGACAAAGTGAACGCCGAAGAAGCACTTCAAATAGGTATGATATATAAAATTTATCCGACATCTTTTTTTAATGAAGAAGTAATGACATTGGCAACAACTTTAGCCAACATGCCTACTAAGGCATTAGGTTTAACCAAAAGATTATTGAATCAATCAATGACCAATAATTTAGAACAACAATTGGTTTTAGAAAGTGATTTGCAAATTGAAGCCAGTTCATCCAACGATTACAAAGAAGGAGTAACAGCATTCGTGGAAAAAAGAAAACCCGAATTTAAAGGTAATTAATATGAATGTTTCAATAATCGGTTCAGGAACCATGGGAAGTGGCATTGCACAAGTTGCTGCTACTTCAGGTTGTGCCGTAAAACTATTCGATTTGAATCAAGAAGCTTTAACCAAAAGTGAAAAGGCTCTTGAAATTACCTTGACTAAATTAGTCGAAAAAGAAAAAATCAATGCCACTGAAAAATCCCGAATCCAAAACAATATTTCTTACGTTAACACATTAAAAGACTTATCCGATTCGGATTTAGTGATTGAAGCCATCGTAGAAAATCTCGAAGTCAAGCGAAAGGTGTTCTCGGAACTAGAAACCCTAGTCTCAGAAAATACAATACTCGCATCCAATACATCATCACTATCCATAGCTTCCATTGCAGCTTCTTGTCAAAAACCAGAACGCGTCATTGGAATTCACTTTTTTAATCCAGCGCCTTTGATGCAGTTAGTTGAGGTAATTCCAGCAGTGCAAACTAGCGAAGAAGTGTTACAAAAATCAGTGCAAATTATCTCCGATTGGAAGAAAGTAGTGGCTGTAGCAAAAGACACACCCGGATTTATAGTAAACCGTGTAGCACGACCATTTTACAGTGAAAGTTTGCGCATTTATGATGAAGGAGTAGCTGACTATGCCACCATAGATTGGGCTTTAAAAACTATCGGCGGGTTCCGAATGGGATCCTTTGAATTAATGGATATGATTGGACATGATGTCAATTATATAGTAACAGAAACCGTATTCACAGCCTTCTATTTCGATCCAAAATTCAAACCATCATTCACACAAAAACGTTTATTGGAAGCTGGATTTTTAGGAAGAAAATCAGGACGCGGATTTTACAATTATAGCCAAGAATTACCAGAAGCCAAAGAAGATTTAGTCTTAGCAAAATCAATTTTCGAAAGAGTAATTGTAATGCTAATTAATGAAGCAGCAGATACCCTATTTTTAAATATTGCATCTGCCAAAGATATCGACAACGCCATGACCAAAGGAGTCAATTATCCAAAAGGATTACTGGCTTGGGCAGATGAACTCGGAATTAATTGGTGCGTTGAAAAACTAGACGAACTCTACAACGAATACCACGAAGATCGATATAGATGTAGTCCTATATTGCGTAGAATGGGTGCGGATAACAAAACATTTTTCTAAAATGGAAGGGACAAAAATACCATACAAAATGCTTTCTCAAGATGCTTACAGCCAATGGCTCGGCATCGAAATTCTTGAATGCGAAATTGGTCGTTGCAAAGTCGCTATGACTGTTCGCAAAGAGATGCTCAACAGTATGAACAAAGCACATGGAGGAATAACCTATTCATTAGCAGACACCGCTTTTGGTTTTGCAGCCAATACACATGGACGGTTTTCGGTTTCCATCGAAACTTCCATCAATCATATTGAAGTAGTAAATGAAGGTGATTATCTAACCGCTGAATCAGTTATCGAAAAAGTAAATAATAAATTAGGATTCAATATCATTGAGGTTCGTCGAAAGTCGAAAGTCGAAAGTCAAAAAGATGAATTAGTTGCACTTTTTAAAGGTGTAGTTTACAGAACAAACAAAGAGTGGGAAGAATAAAATTAACGATTGAAGATTTTTGATTTATGAAGTTTAACCTAAAACCCACAACCTAATACCCAATACCTAAATGGAAGCATACATCATAGACGGCGTTCGAACGCCAATCGGAAGTTATCAAGGAACACTAGCCTCGGTTCGCCCAGATGATTTAGGGGCTTTGGTCATTAAAACCGTAGTAGCAAATAATCCAAATATTCCAACGGATGCTTATGACGACGTGATCATGGGTTGTGCCAATCAAGCGGGAGAAGACAATCGCAATGTAGCGAGAATGTCATTATTATTAGCAGGATTGCCTTATACCGTTCCGGGAGAAACGGTGAATCGTTTGTGCAGTTCGGGATTGTCAGCTATAATTCATGCCAATAGAGCGATAAAAGCAGGCGACGGACACGTGTTTATAGCAGGTGGAATTGAAAACATGACCCGTGGACCATTAGTGGTTTCTAAACCATCATCGGCTTTTGGAACCGATTCTAAAATGTACGATTCGAGTTTCGGATGGCGTTTCATCAATCCAAAAATGCATGCTATGTTTGGAACGGATGCCATGGGTGAAACTGCCGAAAATCTAGTAGAAAAATACAACATCTCTCGTGAAGATCAAGATGCATTTGCTTTGCATAGTCAACAAAAAGCTACTGCTGCACAAGTTTCAGGAAGATTGGCTAAAGAAATAGTAACCGTTGAAATTCCGCAACGAAAAGGAGATGCTATTCAATTCTCAAAAGACGAATTTGTAAAACCAAGTACGTCCATGGAAGGGTTAGCCAAATTGCGTCCCGCTTTCAAAAAAGATGGAAGCGTAACGGCAGGAAATTCATCGGGATTGAATGATGGTGCGGCGGCAACCATTATTGCCTCTGCTGAAGCGGTTCAACAATATAATTTAAAACCATTAGCGAGAATTGTAAGTTCGGCAGTAGTGGGAGTAGAGCCAAGAATTATGGGAATTGGCCCAGTGGAAGCGACTAAAAAGGCGTTGGCAAAAGCTGGTTTAACACTTGACCAAATCGATATTATTGAACTTAACGAAGCTTTCGCAGCACAAAGTATTGCTTGCATTCGGGAGTTAGGATTACAAGATAACGATCCAAGAATTAATCCTAATGGAGGAGCTATTGCTATTGGGCACCCACTAGGAGTTACTGGTGCTCGAATTGTGTATTCGGCGGCATTGGAATTGCAATTAACTGGAAAACGATATGCGCTAATCACTATGTGTATTGGCGTTGGGCAAGGCTATGCGGCGATTATTGAGAATAGTTATGAGTTTTGAGTTATGAATTATGAGTTTTTGATAAAATAGGAAATATGTCGGTTGTGGGACAACATAAGTAAAGAAAAGGACGACATAAGTGAAGAAAAGGACGGCATAAGTAAAGAAGCAGACGGCATAAGTAAAGAAGCAGACGACATAAGTAAAGAAGCAGACGACATAAGTAAAGAAGCGGACAACATAAGTAAAAAAGCAGACGACATAAGTAAAGAAGCAGAAGACATAAGTAAAGAAGCAGAAGACATAAGTAAAGAAGCAGATAACATAAGTAAAGAAGCAGACGATGTAAGTAAGATGTAAATAACTATTTTTGTAGTATTGTATTTAAATTGAAAGAATATGTTACGATTGAATTTAGGCAGGATTTTTAAGGTTAAGGGAATTACGAAAACGAATCAATATTTGATTAAGTTGGGTAATTCTGATGGATATGCTTCACAATTGGTTCATGGAAGGTCGATTTCTATTCGATTTGATAAATTGGAACAATTTTGTAAGGCGCTGAATTGTACGCCGAATGATTTGTTTGATTTTGTTGATGATGCTAAAAATCCATTGCCAGAAGGTCATGCTTTGCATTCGATTTCAAAAACAGAGGCGATTGGGGAAGTAAACAAGTTGTTGCACGATTTACCGATGGAGAAAATTGAGGAACTTTATAAAATTTTGAAGAGCAATGATGCTATTGTGAAATAGAGAATTTTATTTATATTCAAATAAGTGGGACGCTGTCCCGCAAATTGATTAAGAATATATTATTATGAAATTTTAAAGGTAGATTTTAATCTATTTAAATTGGAAATGTTAGTGGTAACTTCCTAAATATATATATATATAAAATGACAGATTTAAGACAAATTGAAAATTTTATCCGAGATAAGTCTAAAACTATATCTGAAGACTTTTTTCAGATTTCACAAAATGGTTTTAAGAAAAAATTTAGCTTTGAAATCGACGTAAAAAAACTTGATTCAAAATATTCGGATAAAGTTGATATAACAAAAGGTGGAGATTTTTCAGCAATCTTTCAAGAAATGATTGAATATGAAAAATTCCCAGCGTTGTATTTCTTTGAAATAAATGAACTTATTGAAAAAGAAGAAATAGTAAATCTTATTAAAAAAGTGAATGAAGAATTACAATTAAATATTCCAGCACAAAATCATACTTCAAAAAATGAAGGTATTTTATATGTAGGGAAAGTTAAAAGTTGTGCTTGGGGAAGATTAATACAACATTTAGGTTACCATAAAAACAGAAAATCTCACGGATTGCAATTAGACTTTTGGGCGAAAAAAGTAAAAACAGAACTTAAACTAAAATATACTGTAATGTTTTTTGAAGAAAACATAGCAGATGATATTAATATTTTAGAGCGAATTTTAGCAAAAAAATTAAATCCAATAATTGGAAAACATTAAAATATGACAATGAAAAAGAAACTATTAAATACAATTATTATTTCTCTATTTACAATTTCAAGTTTTTCGCAAATCGAAATGGGAAAAATCGAAAAAGCAGTAGATATTGAAAACAAAACAAAGTTTCCTTTATATATTCCAACTGAAAACTTTATTAATCATGCGGGTTATTATAAAGCTAAAGTTACAAAGATACTTGAAAGTGGAAGTGGTCAAAATCCTTTTGAAGAAAAACAATGTGATGAAGAAGAATATTACAAAAGATATAATGGTTTAAAAATATATTATCCAAATTATTCTAATGAATATAAAAAAAGTAGCATACTTTTTTTAAAGAAAACTGACAAAATAGAAACTTTAAATTGGTCGCAAATTGGAAATAAATATTTTACTATTATTAGTATAAATCCTTTTCTTGAAAAATCTGAATTGTATAATGAAGCTAAAAATAATTTTAATAAAGATTTTTATGCAAGTATACTTTTTGAATTAAAAGATAATTTAAGCAACGAAACAATTTATGTTTTTGAATCTCAATACAATCCACAATTTATTTTAGTCCCATATTTTGAGAAAAAGAAAGAATTAATAAATGGCAAAACATTTATTGCGGTTAGCGATTTTTCAGCAATAAAAAATCCAGTATCGAATTCTGACTTGTATATTGATAAAGGAACGGAATGGAAAGGAGAACTTACATTATTGAGAAAAAAAGATTTAAAGATTGAGCAAAGTAGTGATTTAAATGATGAAGAAACATTACTTGCTGTAAAATTAAGTAACGAAAAAGATAAAGTTATTTTTGATTTAGAAGGCAGTAGATGGAGCTTTGAAAACGTTCTTTCAACGAAGAATGATCTTGAAAAATTAAAAACTGAAAATACAAATAAAAACAAGTTAGAAGAAAATGTTTTTATTAAGAAATATGGAGAAAAGTTTGGAAAATTAGTTTACCAAAAGAAACTAACAATTGGAATGTCAAAAGATATGTGTTCAGATATTTGCGGAATAACTTTAAATCGAAAAAAAATTAAAAATGCAAATGGTGAATTTGAAGTATGGGAATATATTGGAATTTTAAAATTATATTTCAAAAACGGAAAATTATCACAAATCGTAAATTACTAAAACAATAAATAGCAGCCATTAACAGCGTGGAAAGGTTGAGGTTTTGGACTTAATTTAAGTTTATCTAAACTACTCGCTTATTTTTCTCTACCCTCGCCAAGAGTAAAAACTATTATTATGACTAAAACACAACATTACGTATTAGGAAAATGGACTTCGGCAACTGGAGATGGGAAACCATCTTATGATGCGGTAACTGGCGAATTCATTGCGGAAACGTCGGTGGAAGGTTTAGATATTCCGGCTATTTTGCACTATGGAAGAACTAAAGGTGGCGAGAAACTCCGCAAAATGACCTTCCAAGAACGTGGCAATATGATTAAAAGTTTGGCGATGTATTTGACCAAACGCAAAGAAGCGTTCTATGAAATCAGTTACCGAACGGGCGCAACACGTGTCGATTCGTGGATTGATATTGAAGGAGGTTTTGGAAATTTATATGCCAATGCATCGTTGCGAAAATTATTCCCAAACCAACCCTATCACGTTGAAGGCGATCCAATCGATTTGTCGAAAGGCGGTCGTTTTATGGCGCATCATATTTTGGTTCCGAAAAAAGGAGTGGCTATTCATATCAATGCTTTTAATTTTCCAATATGGGGAATGTTAGAGAAATGTGCTTGCAATTGGATGGCTGGAATGCCAGCAGTTGTATTGCCAGCTCCAGTTACAGCCTATTTAACCGAAGCTGTTGTCAGAGAAATCATAGCGTCAAATATTTTACCAGAAGGTGCTTTGCAATTGATTTGTGGTACTGCTACAACTATTTTTGATACGGTGGAAAGTCAAGATGTGATTACGTTTACAGGCTCGGCAACAACTGGAAGATTATTAAAATCACATCCAAGATTAATTCAAGAATCAGTACCTTTTACGATGGAGGCTGATAGTTTGAATGCTTCTATTTTAGGCGAAGATGCGGTTCCAGGAACTCCAGAATTTGATTTATTCATCAATCAAGCGCGAAGTGAAATCACTGTAAAAGCTGGACAAAAATGTACGGCTATTCGTAGAATGATTGTTCCAGAAAAGCTGATGGATGACGTTCAAGTGGCACTAGGAAAATCATTGGATAAAGTTTCTATTGGAGACCCAAGGTTGAAAGAAGTTCGAATGGGAGCTTTGGTGAGTAAAGACCAAGTTGAGGTGTTGAAAGGACGCGTTACAGCATTATCCAAATCGGCCAAAATAGTTTACGGAGATTTAGAAAAAATTACGTTGGTTGGTGCCGATGATAAAGGGGCTTTTGTGAGTCCGATTTTACTTCGCGAAGACCATCCGTTTACCAATTTAGCCGTTCACGAAACCGAAGCTTTTGGTCCGGTTTCAACCATAATGCCTTATGCAACTTTGGATGAAGCTATTGAACTAGCTCAAATGGGTAAAGGTTCGTTGGTATCATCAATTGTTACCAATTCGGATGCTATTGCCAAAGAATATGTAGTCAATGCGGCATCGCATCACGGAAGAATTTTAGTGTTGAACAGAGAAAATGCCAAACAAAGTACGGGTCACGGTTCGCCATTACCACAGTTAGTTCACGGTGGTCCGGGTCGTGCTGGAGGTGGAGAAGAAATGGGTGGTGTTCGAGGCATTACACATTATATGCAACGTTGTGCTATTCAAGGTTCGCCAACCACTTTGACTGAAATTACAGGAATTTATCAAGCGAATTCGGCTTATAAAGAAATAACGCAGCATCCGTTCCAATACCATTGGGAAGACATTCAACCGGGAATGTCATTGCGCACTCATAATAGAACAGTTACCGATACTGATATTATTAATTTTGCTAATATCACTTGGGATCATTTTTATGCTCATACTGATATTACTTCGCTAGATGGTAGTATTTTTAAAAAACGAACGGCGCACGGTTACTTCATTTTAGCAGCAGCAGCAGGTTTGTTCGTGTATCCAAATAAAGGTCCGGTTGCCGCGAATTATGGATTGGAAGAATGTCGTTTCTTGCGACCAATTTACCACAATGATACGGTGTACGTGCGTTTAACGTGCAAACAAAAAGTAGATAGAGATGTGGCTTCAGCCGAACACCCGAGTGGCATTGTAAAATGGTTTGTAGAGGTGTTTGATACCAATGATGAATTGGTAGCTGTAGCGACTATTCTAACAATGGTTCAGAAAAAACAAGAAGTTTTTGTGGAAATGACCGATGAAAAAATAACCGAATGTTTGAATAAACTTACCGAAAATTCAAAACCAAATTGGGGAATTCTAACACCACAACATTTGTTAGAACATTTGGAGGAAGGCTACCGAATCATGTCGGGTGAAATTCAAGATTTCGAAATTGCCACACCCGAAAAGATTTTGGATAAGGTTCATAATTCGTTATATAATTATGACAAATTTCCAATGGGGACCAAGTTTCCAACGATGAAAAAAGATGAATTGGAAGATTTGATTCATCCCGATTTTGCCACAGCAAAGGCGAAGTTTTTAGAAGCTAGAGAACAATATAAAACCTTTTTCAAAGAAAACCCAGAAGTTGTTTTAAAGAATATGGTATTTGGAGAAATGAATAAATACGCTTCTTATCTATTAGAAAGAAAGCATTTGAACCATCATTTCGAACAGTTTGGAATTTTGTAGAGAAAAGAATAAAGAACAAAGAAAAAAGACAATGTCAACAGAAGCATACGTAAAACATTTGAAATTAAAAGGAGGACAGCCAGTGGCTGTCAGGTATTTTCAATAAAAAGACAAAGTATATAATGACAGAAGCATACGTAAAACAACAAGTACAAAACAACATAGCCACTATCGAGTTTTTTCATCCTGAGCAAAACTCTTTGCCAGGTCATATTTTGGCGCAATTAGCCAATACGATTACTGAAGTTGGAAATAATTCACAAGTTAAAGTCATCATCCTAAAAAGTGGTGGCGACCGTACTTTTTGTGCAGGAGCTAGTTTTAAAGAATTAATAGCTATCAACGATGCCGAAACTGGGAAAGTATTTTTCTCTGGTTTTGCTAACGTCATTAATGCCATGAGAAAATGTCCGAAATTTATCATCGGAAGAATTCAAGGAAAAACTGTGGGTGGCGGAGTAGGAATTGCAGGGTCAACCGATTATTGTATGGCGACAAAATTCGCAGCAATTAAACTATCAGAATTAAACGTTGGAATCGGACCATTCGTAGTGTCACCAGCCATCGAAAGAAAAATGGGCGTTTCTGCCATGTCACAAATCGCAATCGACGCTAACACATTTTACGAAGCAACTTGGGCAAAAGAAAAAGGATTATTTGCCAATGTGTATGAATCAATTGAAGAAATGGACGAAGCGGTTCAAAAATTCGCCGAACATTTATGTACCTACAACCCTGAAGCCATGCTCGAAATGAAAAAGGTATTTTGGAGAGGAACAGAGGATTGGGATAATCTATTAGCCGAAAGAGCCGCTATCAGCGGACGATTAGTATTGTCTGATTTTACGAAAGAGACGTTGAAAAAATTTAAGTAAGAGAGCAAAGAAAAAAGAGAATAGAATATAGACAATGAGGTTAAGTCTATTTTCTATATTCTTTCATCTATATTCTAAAAAAATATGATATACGAATTCAAAGGTTTCATCCCAGTCATACACGAAAGTAGTTTCATCCATCCGCAAGCAGCGGTTACGGGTAACGTGATTATTGGGAAAAATGTATATGTTGGTCCTGGTGCTGCCATTCGTGGCGATTGGGGCGAAATCATCATTGAAGATGGTTGTAACGTTCAAGAAAATTGCACGATTCACATGTTTCCAGGAAAGATCATGGTTTTGAAAGCAGGAGCACACATCGGTCATGGAGCGATTATTCACGGAGCCAATATTGGAGCCAATTGTTTGGTAGGGATGAATGCGGTGATTATGGATGATGTTACTATTGGTGATGAATGTATTATCGGAGCCTTAAGTTTTGTTAAAGCCGGAATGCAAATTCCGAATCGAAAAATGGTCGTTGGAAATCCAGCCACAATTATAAAAGACGTTTCTGATGAAATGATAGGCTGGAAAACTAAAGGAACAGCCTTGTACCAACAATTACCAAAAGAGTGTTACGAAACCTTAAAAGCCGTTGAACCGTTGCGAGAAATTCCAAAAGACAGGCCAACACAAGAAGCGTTTTATAAGACATTAGAAGAGTTTAAGAAAAAATAATTGAATGATTAAAATAGAAAATCCAAAATATAAAAGTGCATTTTTAACGTTGTTATTTTACATCATTTTAATCTTTCTGATTATTATTAGATATAAAATAATTCCATCAGGAAACGGAATGATGATGATTGAAACTGTTGCGCCAATTGTTTTGCCATTAATAGTTTTGGTGCTTTTTTTTAAAATATTTGGCAATATTATTATAAAGCCAAAACGAATATTTTTTCGATTTTAATTCATGCATCAATAATTTTAGTATTTTTTTTACTATTTATAAAGTTGAGATAAATTTCTCATTATAGACAAATGATAACAGAATTCAAAATGCCCAAAATGGGTGAAAGTATATCTGAAGCAACAATAATCAGTTGGTTGAAAAACGTAGGTGATTTTGTAGAAGCTGAAGAAACTATTTTAGAAGTCGCTACCGATAAAGTCGATAGTGACGTACCATCTCCAGTTTCGGGTGTCATAACTGAAATTCGTTTTCAGAAAGATGACGTTGTTGAGGTTGGAACCGTTTTGGCATTGATTGATGCTGATGGGAAACAAGAAACAAGAAACAAGAAACAAGATGTTTCTGTTGAGAAAAATGAAGTTCAATCAACATCACAAAATCAACAACCGATAACCGACAACCGAAAACTGACAACCAATCCAAATGCTTTCATTTCGCCATTAATAATAAGCATTGCTCAAAAGGAAAATCTTTCGATTCAAGAATTACAAACTATTTCTGGTTCAGGAACAGACGGGCGTTTGCAAAAAAGTGATGTTTTTAATTATTTAAAAAATAGAAAATATCCTATTCAAAGTAAACCGATAACCGATAACCGACAACCTGCAACTTCTTCTTATCCAAAACCTAAAATCAATTTTGTAGAAGGAAAAGATAGAATAGTCGAAATGGACAGAATGCGCAAAATGATTGCCGATCACATGGTATATTCTAAGCAAACTTCACCACATGTAACTTCTTACATTGAAGTTGATGTAACTGATTTGGTCAATTGGAGAAATGAAAATAAAGATAAGTTTCAACAAAAATACAATGAGAAACTCACGTTTACACCAGTATTTGTTCAGGCTGTAGCCAAAGCGATTGTTGATTTTCCAATGATTAATGTTTCTGTGGATGAAAAAAATATTATCGTTCATAGTGATATTAATATCGGAATGGCAACTGCATTACCATCAGGAAATTTAATCGTTCCTGTTGTTAAAAATGCCAATGAGAAAGATTTAGTTGCTTTAGCAAAAGATGTAAATACTTTGGCGGAAGCCTCTAGAAATAACAAATTAAAACCCGAACAAATTCAAGGAAGTACCTTCACCATTTCTAATGTAGGAACTTTTGGAAGTTTGATGGGAACACCAATTATCAACCAACCTGAAGTGGCCATTTTAGCTTTCGGAATTATAAAAAAACGTCCTGAAGTTATTACGACTTCAAAAGGAGACGAAATCGCTATTAGAAGCATGATGTATCTTTCTCTATCCTTCGACCATAGAGTGGTGGACGGATTTTTAGGAGGTTCATTCTTACGAAAAGTAGGGGATTATTTAGAACAATTTGATACAAATAGTAATTTATAAGTTTAATAACAATATACAAAAGCATGAGCTATTCAATAAAAACAACACTTATTCAAGAATCAAAAATTAAATCCGTAGATATTAATAATATCATAATGGGGTATTCATTTACTGATCACATGTTTATTTGTGATTATGAAAACGGTGAATGGCACAACCCTAGAATTGAACCTTTAGCCTTAATTCCAACGCATCCTGCTGCCATGGCTTTGCATTATGGACAAGCTATTTTTGAAGGAATGAAAGCGACTTTAGGTAAAGATGAAACACCTTTGTTGTTTAGGCCAGATGAAAATGCCAAACGATTAAATTTTAGTGCTGATAGAATGGGAATGCCCATTTTTCCAGAAGAATTATTTATTGAAGGATTAAAAAAACTGGTTGCTTTGGATAAAAAATGGATACCAACCGCAACAGGAAGTGCTCTTTATTTAAGACCTTTTATGTATGCCGACGAACCTTTTATTGGAATGAGAGCGGCTACAAGTTTTAAGTTTATTATTATGGCATCACCATCTGGACCTCTTTATACTAAAAAAATAAAATTGTATGCAGAAAAAAAATACGTTCGTGCTGTAAACGGTGGAACAGGAGAAGCTAAAGCAGCCGGAAATTACGCAGCAGCCATTCGTCCGACAGAATATGCAAAAGCGAAAGGTTTTGACCAAGTGTTGTGGTTAGACGCTCAAGATTTTGAATACATTCAAGAAGTGGGAACGATGAATATTTTTTTCAAAATAGATGGAAAATTCATTACACCAAGTTTAACGGGTTCCATTTTATCAGGAATTACTCGAATGAGTGTCATCGATTTGTTAAGAAGTAAAGGTTTTGAAGTAACCGAAAGACCAATCACTATTACTGAAATTATTGAAGCGTCTCAAAAAGGAACTTTAGAAGAAGCTTTCGGAACTGGAACAGCCGTTGGGATTGCTATGATTGAAGAAATTGGTAACAATAATTTGTCAATTAAATTCCCTGAGGCGAATCCGGTTTCGGTAATGGTAAATGATACTTTGAATGCGATAAAAGTTCAAGATATAGCAGATGAATTTGGTTGGATTGTAGAAGCAAAATAATATTTAACCGCAAGGTTCGCAAAGAAGGCGCAACGAGCGCAAAGTTTTTTACTTTTCAGATAAGCATTAAATAAATGAATTTAGACAAATCGATTCTTAAAAAAGCATTTTCAACAATGGCAACTGCCAAAGCCATGGCGACTTTGTATGAAGATAATTTCAAAATAGTTTCTAAATACGTGCATGCCACTTCTCGTGGGCACGAAGCTATTCAGATTGCGATGGCGATGCAATTATTGCCACAAGATTATGCTTTTCCGTATTATCGTGATGACGCTATGCTATTGGGAATCGGAATGCAACCTTACGATTTGATGTTGCAATTAATGGCAAAAAAAGACGACCCATTTTCAGGCGGTCGAACGTATTATTGTCATCCTAGTTTGAAAGATGCTGATAAACCTAAAATTCCACATCAATCATCGGCAACGGGTATGCAAGCCATTCCAGCAACTGGAGCAGCTATGGGATTTTGGTATAAAGAAAACACCGGAATTCAAGATACTAATCAAGAGAATCCATTAGTTGTATGTTCACTTGGCGATGCTTCTGTAACCGAAGGAGAAATTGCTGAAGCTTTGCAAATGGCAGCTTTAAAAAAACTTCCGATTTTGTATTTAGTGCAAGATAACGGTTGGGACATTTCAGCAAATGCTGCTGAAACTCGTGCTCAAAATGCATTTGAATATGCAAAAGGGTTTCATGGAATTGAAGCGATTTCTATTGACGGAGCTAATTTTACCGAAAGTTATTTAGCGGTTCAAAAAGTGGTAAAAACCATTCGAGAAGAACGTCGTCCGTTTTTGGTTCATGCTAAAGTTCCGTTATTGAATCACCATACTTCAGGTGTTCGAATGGAATGGTATCGTGACGATTTGGAAGAAGCGCAATCACGTGATCCTTATCCTGTTTTGATACAACAATTGTTGGAAGCTGGTTTTACAAATGAAGAAATTCAAAAAATAGAAGATACAGCTGTTGCCAAAGTGCAAGCCGATTTTGATAAAGCACAATTAGCCGAAGATCCAAAACCAGAAGATTTATTCACACATGATTTTGCTCCAACGCCGATTACAGAAGAAGTGGGCGAACGAAATCCGGAGCGTGAAGATAAAGTGGTGATGGTGGATTGTGCCCTGTTTGCAGTGGAAGAATTAATGAGAAAACACCCAGAATGTTTGTTGTACGGACAAGATGTTGGCGGACGATTGGGCGGTGTTTTTCGGGAAGCAGCAACGTTGGCTCAAAAATTTGGAGACGAACGTGTTTTCAATACCCCAATTCAAGAAGCTTTTATTGTAGGTTCTACAGTCGGAATGTCGGCGGTGGGCTTGAAACCGATTGTTGAGGTGCAGTTTGCCGATTACATTTGGCCAGGATTGAACCAATTGTTTACCGAAGTGAGCCGTTCCTGTTATTTATCCAATGGAAAATGGCCGGTGAGTATGATTTTACGTGTGCCGATTGGTGCTTATGGAAGTGGTGGTCCTTATCATTCCTCTTCTGTAGAAAGTGTTTTGACTAATATTCGAGGAATCAAAATTGCTTATCCTAGCAATGGTGCAGACTTGAAAGGTTTGCTAAAAGCAGCTTATTATGACCCCAATCCGGTGGTGATTTTAGAACACAAAGGTTTGTATTGGAGCAAAGTGAAAGGTACCGATGCTGCAAAAGTGAACGAACCGAGTGAAGATTATATCTTACCTTTCGGAAAAGCGAATATCGTTCAGGAAATTTGGGAACAAGAAACCGATGAAACGATTACCGTTATAACTTACGGAATGGGCGTGCATTGGGCATTGAATGCTTCGGCAACGATGAAAAATCAAGTGGAAATTATCGATTTGCGAACGTTGTATCCACTAGATGAAGAAGCTATTTTTAAATCAGTTCAGAAAGCTAAAAAATGTTTGGTTGTCACCGAAGAACCAACCAATAATTCGTTTGCCCGAAGTTTGGCAGGATTGATTCAGGAGAACTGTTTTAAATATTTGGATGCACCCGTCATGGTGATTGGTTCAGAAAATATGCCTGCAATACCACTGAATAGCACGTTGGAATTTACAATGATTCCGAATGTAGATAAGGTTAGGGTGAAGATTAAAGATCTTTTAGATTATTAACTTTACACACAATAAATACCTTTAAAAAAGGCTATTTAAGTAAACAACCTAAATAGCCTTTTAAATTTCATTCCTATCTTTTGAGAGCAAAGTGCGCTTTAAAGACCTTTGCTTCTTGATTTTGATTTTTGTATTCTACGGTAAACCAATAATCAGAAGAAGGCATCATATT
>CANGHE010000004.1 GCA_947453545.1 Flavobacteriia bacterium | reverse complement strand
TAGAACGTCTCTATAAGTTAATGGTTTTACAGACGATTTATCCCAAAAAGAATTTGAGTAAGCGAAACCAATTGCATAAAGTTTATCCATATCTACTAAAGAATCTCAAAATTGAAAGACCCAATCAAGTATGGAAAACAGATATTACCTATATCCCTTTGAATAGAGGCTTTATGTACATGATTGCAATTATCGATGTATATAGTCGAAAAGTATTGAACTGGAGTATTTCCAATACAATAAATATGGAATGGTGTGCTCAGGTGTATCAAGATACCGTTGAACAATATGGTTGCCCAGAGATTTTAAATACCGATCAATGAAGACAGTTTACAAGTCCAATATTCACTAAAATATCTATGGATAATAACATTAAAATATCTATGAATGGTAAAGGAAGAGCTCTCGATAATATTTATATAGAGCGATTTTGGAGAGCACTAAAGTATGAACATATTTACCTAAACCTAGCCAATGGTGGTGTTGAATTGTATGAAGGAGTTAGAAAATATATTGATTTTTACAATAAGGAAAGAAGACATACAAGTATCGGAAATATAACACAAGACAAATGTTTTGAACAAATGAAAAATGCATCCTAAAACACCTTATTTTTGACAAAGAGTTGTCCTAAATATTGTGGGGATTATAATTGATTTTTTTGTTTTTGCTTCAATTATTTTCATTTCTATTATAGGGATCGAAAAAATTCAATTTATACAACAAGATAAAGTAAATGTTGCTATTGAACAATCAATTTCGAATCATTATTCAACAATTTCTTGCGACTCGACTCTTACTTTTTTTGTTTCCCAATTTTTAGACAGTATTGAGAAATTTTGGTTATTTAAAAAAGTTTATAATCCTGATGATATCATTGGAATTCATTTTGTAGAAAATGCAATCATTTTGGTTTTATTAATGGTTGCAATAATTAAAAGTCGTTTGATTCATCTTTGTAAAAATTTTGGGATAATCATATTTATTACCTTTCTAACGGGTATAATTAGCATGGACTTGATTGAAGTCATGGAATTCAAGGTTTGTATACTTTCGTTGTTGTTTATAGATGGTCAATTTATCTTTTCAAAGCAAAAAAATGTAAATGAAAAGAAGTTATTACGGACAAAATAATTTATTTATTAAAATTCTATTTTTTTTTTGATTTTAAAATTGAATCGTAAGTATTAAGTATTCCTTTATGTAACGAAGTGATTTTTATGTCTATATATTTATTTAATAACCGAGAATTATCAATGCTAATACATGGATTATCACTTGCTCTTTGCATTTCGTACTTTAAAAGTAATTTTTCATTGATTGAATTTTCAATGATTTGTATTAAATCAACGATACTAATATTATCTGAAGAAGCTAAGTTGATAGTGTTTGATTCATTTCTACTTGAATAGATTGATTTTTCTAAAATATTCACCACGTCATCGATATAGATATAGTTTCGCACATTTTTACCATCACCGAAAATTATTGTTTCTTCTTTATTGGCATGATTTTCTAAAATTGTATTAATTAATCCTAATCCTTTTGAAGTAATTTGGCCCGGTCCGTATATATTCGAAATTCTGAATATGTCATAACTAATAGAATGTTTAATTTGAAAATAATGCAAGAAATGCTCTATTGTTAACTTGGTTATTCCATAGGGTGAAAATGGTGATGTTTCAGAATTTTCGGTAATTTTATATTCGGATGACCCATATACCGTTCCAGCACTCGAAGTATAAACTATCTTTTTTAGATTACCATTTGTTAGTTTTTCAATAATATGTATGAATGGTAACAAATTATTCGTTACTTCTAGGATGCAATTATTCCATGAAGAAGCAGGAATTGTATCTGAAACTAAATAATATAAAACTTCAATTTCGAAAAGTTCGTCTGGAATATGGGTGAAATTTTGAACATCAAAAGAAGTGAATGTTACGTTTGTGAGATTATTAAATATGTTATCAATTCTTCGCGAAAATAAGTAAAGTTGTAAATCTTTATTTTTGTTATTTAATATTCTTTTAACAAGTGATTTACCAATAAATCCGCTAGAGCCAATAATTCCAACATTAAAATTATTCATTGTAACTAGTGATTTCAGAAATAACTGAATGTGGTCTTTTTCGGACTTCATCGTATATTCTAGAGATGTATTCCCCAATAATACCAAGACAGATTAATATGAGTGAACTGAAAAATGAAATTAACATTGTGATTGTTGTAAATCCTTTTACGGGTATATTGTCAAGGAAGTAAACATAAATGATTCGAGAAGAATAGATTAATGCTAAAAATAAGCCTGTAAATCCAGAAAAAGTAATTAGTCGTAATGGCATTCTTGAAAAAGAAAAGATTCCATCCAAAGCAATTCTGAAGAGTTTTCTTAAACTATATCCAGATTCCCCGATGTCTCTTGAATTTCGTTCGTATTCAAAACCGATTTGTTTAAATCCTACCCACGCTCGAATACCTCTTAAGAACACACTTCTCTCTTCAAATTTCAATATATTGTCAACAACAGGTTTTTTCATGACACAAAAATCACCTGTATCTAATGGTATTTCAATCGATGATAACTTATTTAAAATTCGATAAAATATGTGATAAGAAAGCTTTTTAATATAATGTTCTTTTCTTTTTTTTCTCACCCCATAAACAACATCATATCCTTCATTAATTTTCTCAATAAAATGTTGGATTAAGAATGGAGGATCTTGTAAATCATCATCGATAATTGCGATTAAATCTCCATTGCAGTAATTTAGTCCTGTTCTTACAGCTAGTTGATGACCAAAATTTCTTGCTAATTTTATTCCTCGTATATAATTGTAACTATTAGCAAGGGTTTTAATTTCAGCGTAACTATCATCTTTACTACCATCATCAATCAACACTAACTCTAAATTCCATTCATGCTTTTTCCTCTCACTATCAATTGCTTCCAACAACAAAGGCAAAATAGCTTTGGAATTATACACAGGAACAACAATTGAAAGTTTAATCATCTGTATTAATTTTAATGGTTTGTTACAAATTAACTCAATTTGATTTTAAATAGAGTGTTTACAACCTAAAATGTATGAATATTATATAGATGAAAAACAAACATGAAAATCAAATAGCAAATCTAAGCAAAAATAACTTATTAATTATTAAAGTCATTACAAACTATATGACTCTGCTTGGAAAATATTTATCTCTTATTTTTAAGAAATATTTCTCGATATAACTAGTCATTAATATACCAGATAGGATGCTAACTAAAAATATAATTGAACAAGATATGATATTGTCTGAAAATATAGAATATTTAATTTTAATTAGGTCGTATAAAAAAATGAAAAAAGAATGTATGTAGTAAATTGAAAAAGATGCAAGTCCAATGTTACTAACAATTGAAACAAATTGTTTAGAAAAAAATTTATCTAGAGTTTGATTTATAGATTGTTCTAAGATAAAAATCAATAATAATATTCCAAATGATATATAGAGTAAACTAAATCCAAATGTATTCGCAAAAAATGATTCTTTAACGACAAAAAATGGAGTCCAAGCCAACCCCGCTAACATTATTAATTTCAATAAGCGTTTATTTTTATGATATAGTTTGATTAATAAATCATTTTTAAAATAATAAAAATATGAAATTAATACACCCATGAATAAAGAATCAATTCGAAGATGAGTGGCGGTATATAATCTTGTCACATCGAAAAAGTGAAGGGCATTAGAAGCATATCTAATACCAAATACAATAAATAAAATTGTGATTATAACAATATAAAAAGCTGACTTTCTGATGTCTAAATTGAGTTTGTTTGCTACTATCCAAAGTAAAATAGAAAAACCAAAATAAAAATGTTCTTCAACGGCTAATGACCATGAAGCAGGGCAAGCATACCCCCAACCCAAAAAATAATTTTGAACAAATGTGCTATCATAAATAAAGCCTAATAAATAAAAACGATGAAAATAAAATATTTTTATGCCTAAGTAAGGAAGCATAAACAAGTAATAGATAGGATATATCTTAAAAGCTCTTCGAACTAAAAATAACCAAGGATTTATATTTCCAAATTTTTGATATTCTCTAAATAATAGCCCGGAAATTAAAAAACCACTAAGTACAAAAAATAAGTCAACACCAATCCATCCAATGGTTGAAGTGAATTTTGAAAATGGAATATGTTGAAAAAGCACCAAAATGATTGCTAAGCCTCTTAAAAAATCTAATTCTCTTAGCCTTTTTATAGATGCTGTTGAAATTTTATCCATGTTTATGATTTAAAAAAAAATAAAAGATAATCATTTAATAGTTGTAAGTTAATCCATTAGAAAGGGCTTATGTTTTATTTGTGAACTAAAATTATTTAATGTTCAGTTTTACTCTTCTATAAATTTAATTAATATAGAAAGGGGTATTATCAAAACATGAGATTTAAATGAGAACAAATAACTTATTTTACAGATAATGCATAATATTGCCCACCTAATGGTATTTTCTTTAATTTTTTTTCAGTCGATAAAAAAGGTTTAAAGAATTTAGTCCTTGGAAAAAATAAAATGAAATTTATATTTACCGATTTAAAGTTTAATTTTTTAAATGTTTTTTTTGAGTATATAGGATTTAAAAGTACAGCGTCTTCATCAAAAGGACAGGTGTTAACAATATGTCTTGTTATTGGATTCCATGGATTATGCTCGAATAAGTAGAATTTACCTCCTTTCTTTAATACCCTGTGTATTTCTTTAAATAAATTTTCATGCAAATCAAAATGAATATGATGGAATACATTTGCCGCAAAAATCACATCAAAAAAATCATTTTCAAATGGAATAATGTAACCATTAAAATGAGTAAAAGAGTTAGATTCAGACTTTCTTGCGTTTGCTACCTCTATACTTTTCTCTGAAACATCAATACCATAATAATTGCTTTGTGGCATTAATTTATTGAAGTGATTTGATGAATTCCCGTCTCCGCAACCAAAGTCAAGAAATTTTATTGGCTTACTATTATTTTCAAATTTGATAATTTCAATTTTGTGTAATGAAAAGTAATCACTTTCTGCACCACTTAATTTTAATGTATTGTTATGAATATTTCTGTAATTGTCTGCAAATTGATCGAATTCATCGAATTTTCTTTCTTTCATGTTGGTTATTTTTCTACTTACTTATGCTTAATATTATTATTATTTTAATACGATAAAGAAATCACCGCTTTTTTCATCAGTATATTTCTTTTTAATCATTTTCAAAAGTGTTTCAGGTAATTTAAATCCTTTTTTGCACATAATAAATTGAATATTTTTTGATTTTATTATCTGAGGTAGCATTATGTAATATTTTTCAATCGACATTCTTTGATTTATTAAATATTTCATATGATTTGTAGCAAAATTAAACATTTTCTCATTTCCGCCAGAATAAGGATAATTTAATGAGTATAAGTTATAATAATTTTTTGAAAATATAAATTCATTTGGGTAATATCCATACCAAAATCCAGGTTCAATAGTTGATGCTTCATTGATAGTTAAAAAGTATCCAATTTTAGGATTTTTAATATGCTTTAAGGTTTTTATACAAGAATTCGAATATTTAGATGAGTACACATTGTTAATGTCGATTTCTCTTCGTGTAGAAGAATGGAAAAAAGTAGCATGGATATTTTTTACAGAAATAAGTGTGAAAACGATAATTAAACTAATTCTAATAACATTTCTTTGGGTATTAAATAAAAACTTGACAAATATTAATGATAAGGTAATATTTAAACATGGAAGTAGATAGGATAACATTTGAGCTGAATTAAAACCTTCGAGTATTGCTCTTGAAAAAACTCCGCTGATAACGATACCTCCAATTAATATGAAAATTTCTTTTAAATGATTCGATAATTTCTTTCTAATAAGAAATATAATTAGACCCCAGAAATAAATTAAGATAAGAAAAATGATGCAATAGAACAAACGAAAGAATATTCGAAGTAGTTCGCCTTTAAGATTAAGGTTCTTTGAATTAAATAAAACGATTGAGACTTGTTTTTCAATATCTTTCCCTCCATTTAGTTGGTAAAATATCCAATAAAAAACTGTAGTTAAGAGAATTGGTAGGATAAATGCCTTTGAAATATAAATATTTTTGTTTCTAATGAGTAAATAACGAATTATAGAATAGAAAATAACACCAATTAATAAGCCAGGTAGTAAGCCGAAATTAATCAAAGGTCCTATAGATAAAATAATGTATGCATTACGAGGATTGATTTCATGAACTAAAATAAAAAGTGTGAATATCAAATAGAATAAAACATGTTTTTGACCGTGGTAACTGAAAGGTAGTGTATTAAAAAAAAAACCGCTATTTTCAAAAACGACTGTTTTACTACTTAATAGATGTCCTTCATTAAATAGTTCTCTTAAAAAAGGTGTGTCTAAAGGCCCAAGAAATAATAAGCCAAAAGCAATTGGTATTATAAGATATATTTTTTTTTCAAAATCATAAATAAATCCTACTACACCTGCAAAAAAAGTACTTATTAATATAGGATAAGTAACGTATAATAAGGTGTAACCAATGGATGAATTAGGAAATATAAGAGTAAAAAAACAATTTAGCCACAATTCTGCATAGTGATAAGGACTTCTATTTGGAATGTTTTCAATTCCTAGTTGCGACAATGCTCCATATTTATTTTCATAACCCTGCATCAAATAGTAGGTGATTTCAGAATAATAATTTACATCAACAGGGATCAACGTCCACTTACCTATAGCTGGATGTAAAATGAATTGAAAAAGTATAATTGGAATTCCTAGGATTGAATTGAGTAGAATTATTTCCTTTACTTTTGGGAGTTTAAATATGAATTTTACTTTTTGCTTGTAGAGCAGTAAAAAAACTGGAATAGAGATTCCAGCAATAATAGTATTGCATTTTGTGTAATATAATGCTGTAATGAAAATTAGAGTAAATAGACCGATTGAAGACTTAAAGAATATATTAAGATGTACATTTGATTTATTTGTGTTAAATAAGCAATAAATCAAATGACCAACAAAGTAAGTAATATTTAAACCCAAAAAGAAAAACAAAACATATTTCAGCATCATCCATTTTTACTAGTGGAGACGAATATATATATTATTTTTGTATGTTTGTTTTTAACAAACGAATTATTGTCTTTAAAATTTCGCAATCATTTTTCAATGAAAATACTGTTCATTACACACGATACATCTCTTTCTGGAGCCTCTAGATCATTATTATATTATATTGAATGGTTCAAAAAAAATAAAGGTTCAGAGAAAATTCATATACTATCATTAACTTCTTCTAATTCAATTCATAATGCTTTTCATAATATTTCAGATAATTATTATGACTTAACAAAAATAAATTATAAACCTAATTACTCAATTTTCAATAGATTTAAAAGAATCCTTTTTAAAGAAGAAATACTTTCTGAAAAAGAAATACTTTTACAAGAGTTAGCTAACCAAAAATTCGATATATTATATTCAAATACAGTAGTATGTTTGCCAATTGCTACTGAAATCAAAAAAAAATCTATTTCAACCAAAATTCTTCTTCATGTACATGAATTAAAAACTGCTATAAATCAATTACTGCCTAACTTTAAAGATTTTTATGACAATATTGATTACTCAATAGCTGCATCAGAGTTAGTGAAAGAAAATTTGATTAATTATTTTCAATTCGATTATAAAAAGGTAATAAAAGTCTATGAATGTTCAGATATAACGATTTCTGAAGATGAATCTTTACTAGATCCAATAAATTCAAAAAAAGTGATTATGGTTGGCGCTGCCTATTGGGCGAAGGGTGATGATATTTTTTTACTTGTGGCGAAAGAAGTCGTTTCAAGAGTTGAAAATGTTCATTTCTATTGGTTAGGTGGGCAATCAAATGAAAGATTTACTGTAAATCAGGGAGATATTGAGAAGTTAGGAATTGAGAAAAATGTTCATTTCCTTTCTCACACATCTTCTCCTCATAATATAGTTAAACAAGCTGATGTCTTTGCTCTCACATCGAGATCAGATTCATTTCCATTAGCAGCTATTGAAGCTGGTCTTCTTGGTATTCCTATTGTATGTTTTGAAAAAGCATCAGGAATACAAGAAATTATTGAAAAAGGCGGAGGATATGTTGTTCCTTATTTAGACATAGAAAAAATGTCAGACGAAATTATAAAATTACTTACCAATGATAATATTCGTTATGTAAAAAGTCAAGAAGTTGTAAAGTTATTTGAACAATGTAAGCCAGATTTAATTTCAAGAGAAATCGACAATGTTTTAATTCATCTTATTAATAATTAGTAATTTGAAAGTAAGCATTTGTATTCCTACATATAATCAAGTTAAATATTTGAAAAAAACATTGGATTCGATATTAATTCAATCTTATCAAGATTTTGAAGTAATCGTATCTGATGATAGTTCAACTATTGATGTGTCACTATTAGTAGATACATATAGAAATAAATTTGCAAATAGATTGAGATTTTCTAAAAACGAACTGCCATTAGGCTCTCCTAGTAACTGGGAGCATGCGATTTCTTTAGCAAAAGGTGATTGGATAAAAATAATGCATCATGATGAATGGTTTTGTTCAAAAGATTCTCTTTTGAAGTTAGTTGAACAGACAGATAATGGTATTCATTCATTTATTTTTGCTGGGATACATGGAAAATATGTCAAAAATGGTGAAGAGTATAGTAATTTACCTTCTATTGAATTAATTGAAAAAATTAAAAAAGATCCATTTCACTTGATTTTAGGTAATTTTATAGGTCCCCCAAGCTGTATTTTGTTTCCTAAATCTGAAATTACGTTCGATAACAAATTGAGATGGTTGGTGGATATTGATTTTTATATTCGATTAGTTTTAGACGATCATTTAACAATCTCATATATTCAAGAGTTATTGCTTGAAAATTGTATGGATGAACATAATATAACTAATCAATATGTTGGTGATATGGAAATGCAACTGACAGAATATATTTATTTATTAAGAAAATATTCCAAACAAATGAGTCTAAAACAAAAAATATGGTATTTCAAATGTACATTTCAGTTTTTAAACTCATTTAAAAAACAATATTCATTATTTTTATTCATAAGACTATTAAAAAAACGATTATATGTATAATGATTTAGATTATTTAAATTCACCTTTAGAAATTCAAAAAGAATTGAAATCTTTTTTTATATCCAATAGTGTAAAGGTTGTATTTGATATAGGGGCCTGTGATGGCCTTGACTCTGTAAAATATGGAAGAATTTTCCCTAATTCAAAAGTATATTCATTTGAGCCGTTAGAAAACAATGTTTCTTTAATTAAAACTAACATTGTAAAATATAACTCTAAAAATATTTTTCCCTTTCAAATTGCCTTAAGCGAACAAAAAGGAGTGGCTGAATTTTTTGTTTCTTCAGGTAGACCTGAAAATATTACTGAAGATGTTAATTGGGATTTTGGAAATAAGTCAAGTTCTTTACTTGAGCCAAATAAGACATTAGAAGTACATCCATGGCTTAAATTTCAGGAAAAAGTAGAAGTGATTACAGATACCCTAGAGAATTTCTCGAATGAAAATAAAATATCAATTATAGATTTTATTCATATGGATGTTCAAGGAGCTGAGTTGATGGTGTTGAAAGGAGCTGGGAAATATATATCAAAAATTAAAATGATTTGGTTGGAAGTAGAAAATGTTGAGCTATATAAAAATCAACCCCTAGCTTCTGATGTCGAGAGTTTTTTAATTATTAATGGATTTACTAAAATAAAAGACACAGTAAGTAATATTGCGGGTGATCAATTATGGGTAAATTACAAGTATTTTTTTAAGAAAAAAATTACAAGAAATTTATATTTGTTGTTTAAGAAATTAAATTAATATTTTTCTTCAGATGAATGTTTATTTATATTATTAAAATTTACTTGTAATCTTCAATTATATCTACGTTTATTTTAATGGAAAGCGATTTAATAAGTATTTGTATCCCAACTTTTAATAATATTAAGAATTTACAAAAGGTAATAGATTCTGTTTTAAGTCAATCGTTTAAAAATTTCGAAATTATCATTTCTGATGATAGTACAAATGATGAAACAAAAGATTTGGTTGAAAAAAACATTTCCAAAGGTGTTTCTATTCAATATTTTAGAAACTCGCCTTCTTTAGGGTCTCCTAAAAATTGGAATTATGCTATGTCTAAAGCTAAAGGTAGATATATAAAAATACTTCACCATGATGATTGGTTAATCCATCCCAAAGCTCTTGAATTATGCATTGACCAAATTAAAAATGATAATAAATCTTTTGTTTTTTCGTCTGCTGAAACAATTCGTAATGGTCAACTCTCAAATCATATTCCTGATTTAGAGGAATTGGAAAAATTGATGAATAATCCATTTTATATTTTAAAAGCGAACTTTATTGGAGGACCATCATCTATAATTTTCCCCAACAATGGAATTAAATTTGATGAGCGTCTAATATGGCTTGTAGATGTCGATTTTTATCTTCAACTGTTCGCTGCATCTTATAGACTAAAATTTATTTCAACAAAGCTATATTGTACTTTTTTAGATGACAGTAATATCACTAATCGTTGTATCGATGATTATGACTTAAATATAAAAGAATTGAGTATAATTTATCATAAATACAAGAAATTAATTAAATTTACTCAAAGACTTTATGTTATACATTTGATGAATAAATATTTAAGTCAAGTTCATGCAACAAATTTCATGAAAACTTACTTAAAAATTGTTTTTGGAAGTTTTTTAAAAAGATAACATACTAATATGATTTTAAATAAGTTAAAAAATATTTTGTCGCATTCTAAAAGTAATAAAACGTTGAATGAACGTCATGATTACTTAAATGCTGAAAAAAAATCGTTTTCTCAAAGTGGAGAAGATTTGATTGTTGATTATATTTTCAATGCAAGAGGTATTAAAGATATTTCTTATTTAGATATAGGAGCCAACCATCCTTTATATTTAAATAATACATATATTTTCTATCAAAGAGGATGTAGAGGAGTTAATATTGAACCAAATCCTAAAATGATAGAAAGGTTTTTAAAAATTCGTCCATTTGATATAAGTATACCTTCTGGTGTTGCTCCAAAAGAAGGAGAAATGATTTATTATGAATTAGATACACCAGAATTAAATACATTTTCAAAGGAAGCTGCATTAAATATGTCAGAAAAAGGTCATTATATACATAAAGAAACCCCTATATCTGTCATAACCATTAATGGAATTATTGAAAAACACTTTCATAATAAAGCCCCTAATTTAGTATTTATTGATGCAGAGGGAATGGATTTTGAATTAGTTCAAAGTTTTGATTTTCAAAAATACAAACCAGAGGTTTTTTGTGTCGAATCTGTTAGTTATGAATTAGATGGTAGTGGAATTAAAAATGATAAGCTAATTAACCATATTATTTCACAAGGATATCTTTTGTATGCAGACACAAATATTAATTCGATATTTGTTCGTAAAGATTTTTGGTTAAAGTGATAATTACTCAATTAACAGGAGGTATTGGTAATCAGATGTTTCAATATGCATTTGCAAGATCCTTATCTTTACAATTTCATTCCGATCTTTACTTGGATATTTATTCTTATGAATGGGATTCTTTGCGTGATTATGAACTAGATGCTTTTAATATAAGTCCAAAAATTGCTGATAGAGGAGTAATTGATAGTGTAAAAAAATCTAAACCAAGTTTGAAAATAAGGCTTTTATTCAAGTTGAAAAGAAAGCCAATTCCGAATTATTACTTCCCACATATCAAAGAGTTAAAATTTTCATACAATGAAACAGTTTCAAAGATTCCAAATCAATCTGTTTATTTGGAGGGATATTGGCAAAGTGCCAAATATTTCGAAAAATATAGAAACGAAATATTAAAAGATTTCAAGCTGAAAAATCGACTTGGAATTGAAGCCAATAGATACAAAGAACAGATTCTTAGATCCAAGGTTTCAATTTCTGTTCATGTTCGAAGAGGTGATTATGTTCAAAATCCTGAAACTACTGCTTATCACGGCCTATGTGATTTAAATTATTACTTTAAAGCAATTCAGAAAATTCAAGATGAAGTAGTTAAACCAGTTTTTTTTATTTTTTCAGATGATAAAGATTTTGTGAAAGTTGAGTTTGGTCAACTTTCTAATTGCGTATTTGTGGAAAATCTTGATTCAGATATTGAAGAACTCATGTTAATGTCATATTGTGCTCACAATATAATAGCGAACAGTTCATTTAGTTGGTGGGGAGCTTGGTTAAACAATAATTCAGATAAAATAGTAATTGCTCCAAAACAATGGTTTAAAATCCAAGAAATGCAAAATCAAACTCATGATTTGATTCCGAATCAATGGATAAGATTATAGTCTAGTTTTATGCAGGTTAATTCGATCAACTATAACCTATTTTGCAGTTAATTTTCTCTTTCATAAACAAATATATTTTTATTTTTTGTAAATATATTTTCAAATTTATTATTATTGTAGTATAACAACTTCTTATTCAGGTAAGACGAATAGATGTACTTATATTTCTTTTTTTTGAGGTATTTGACAGAAGAATTATTTATTTTGATATAGTCAAAATGAATGTTAGGTTTATTAAATTGAACTACTTGTATAGGATATTCCCATCCATCAATGTGCGAAATAAATCCTACGTTGATTTTTTTTTCTTCTTTATTGAGTAAATTAACAAAACTGGAATATTCATCTTTTACCCACATTCTATTAGTAAAGTATTTGTCATACCTTGTATCGTTAATTTGTATCGATGATGTATATTTTTTTGATGTAATAAATGGCCTCGAATAGTTGAAAATACTAAGGAATAATCCGTAACAAATACATAAAATTAACACACTATATTGCATGAATTTCATTCTTTGAAAGTCTTTAAAAATTAGGACGATAAATAGATTTATTTCAAAAAACAAAGGGGTGTGTATTCGCGAATTCCAAGGTTCCCAACGGATTATTAAATTCAGAAAATTAAATTGTAAAAAAAGAATAATTAATAAGGTTGATTCTATTGAAATTATTTTTCTTTTTCCTTGGATTAACATTCTTAAGAAAGCTAGAATAGCAACAAAAAATAAAAGAAGATGTATAAAATTTGCTTGTGAATCTTCATGATTTTTCCAATCATGGGTTGCATCATATTTATAATCAAAAACATTTGTGCCAGGTTCATTAATGTTTAAATTTAGGAGTAAATGTGATTTTTCTGCAACTTTATTCCCTAGATCTCTTACAAAAAACTTGTCAAAATGAAGACAAATATTTTTGATATCAGTTGATAAGAGAATAGTAGGAGAATATTTTTCAAATGTAATTCCTTTGTCTATATCTTGAGTAGTTCCACTTATTTGGTTATTGAAGTGAATTTTTTTTAAAGTGAAGGCTGAGTTTACAATTATTATTATTAAAGCTATAAATGAAAGTTTTTTTATTACAAATAATAATCGGTTATAATTTTTATAAATCAATACAATCGAGAGGAATATCAATATTATTGGAATATAGAAGTAAGCAATTATTTTACTTAATAGACCAATTCCTGCAGACAATCCCGAGAAGAAAAAATTATCTACTTTAGAATTTTTAATAGTAAGTAATCCAAAATATAAGGTAGATAAGACAAAGAAAGAATGTACAATATCATTTTGTGTGCTACTTGCTTGTAAAATTGCTTCTGGAATAGTAGCAGATAGAATAACTAATAATGAAATAATTTTAATATTTTTTGTAAATAATTTTAATATTAAAACACAAGCTACTATAGCACTTAAAAAATAGAAATATTGAACAGTATTAGATAGTTTATCATTGCCAGTAAGGATGATTATTTGAGCAATTGAATATTCTGAAAACGGGGGAGAGTATATTTGTCTAGTAATATTAGTTGCATAGTTGTTTGTACTTTCATTTTGTATCCAATGCATAACTCTTGGTAAGTGGTAAGTCATTGAATCCCAGTTGTTAGGTGGGTATATTAATCCTTGGACAAGTATAAGAACTAATAAAATTGAAATGGAAATAAGTAAAACTTTATATGTAAGCTTTTGTGAAGAGAAAAAGATTGAAATATTTTTCTTAAAATGATTAAAACAATAAAAAAAGTTGATTTTTTTTTGTTTATGTATTATTATTTCAAAGGTGATAATACTTATCCAAAATATTCCAACACCATTGAAATTAAAACAATGAAGTAAACTTAAAAATTCTGTTGAAAAAACGATAAGACCTGAAAGAATTAATGTTGATTTTAAAAATGAAAAGTCAAAACTCATTTTACCAGACAAGCTAAGATTGTGTGATAAAATCAGGTAAAATGCAACAAATAATATAAGTATCCCCATTTTGTTAGTTTTTTAATGCCTCCATAAATAAAGAATCTGGCTTTCTTATTGATCCTTCAATGGTGTCGAGATTGTACGAATTCCAATTTGGAATTTGGCTAGAAAACGCATCATTTTTAGATATTTCGTTAAACCCAGCTTCATGAATCAATTGCTTTAAGGAAAATTGATCATACATCCATTGATGTACTTCTCCACTAAGTCTAAATTTTCCAATTTCATCATACACTGAAGGTGCATTTTCCTTTTTTCTTTTTTTAAAAAAAGTAAATGAAGACCTATCGTTTGTTTTATTAGATTTTATCTTTTCACTGTCTTGTGATAGTTTCCATTCTCTATATTTTACAGCCTCATTACCTACTCTTTCAATTATATAATCTAATATTTTTAAGTCTTTTTTTATTAAAAATCTCCCCATTTCACCTCCATTATAGTTCCTAGTTAATTGATCTAATAACTCTAACATAATCCAATTATACTTTTGTGCTATTATTTCATCATTTGGATTTTCTTTTAATAAGTTTAAATTAGTCAAATATTCATGGATAATTCCTTCTAAATCTGGCACTACAACTCGAATTATTCCATTTGGTTTTAAAACCCTAAAACATTCTTTTAAAAAGATTAAAGCTTCATGCTTTGTAAAATGCTCTAATACATGTGAGTGATAAATTACATCAAAATTTGAATCAGGAAATGGTATTCCTTGTAATAAATTGTGAGAGGAAACGAATTGAGAAGATGAATAGAAATCTATATTCGTCCAATTTTTTTCTTTTGAAAACACTGCACCACATCCTAAATTTAATAATTTCATATTTTTTGTTTTCTTAAAAATGATATTTTTTGTTTGATTGTTAAATCTAAAAAAATTCTCTGAATTAATTTGTTGCTATAAAAATCTTGTATATTAAAAGTTTTGCAATTGATAATTATGTTTTTTAACTTTTTAAGAATTATTGATAAAGAATGTTTATGATCTAGTATAGTTAAATATGGTAATTTGAATACGAAATCGTTTAGGATACCTATTAATGTTCTTATCTCTTCATTTTTTAACTCTTTACTCTGTAGAAATTCTATTAATAGTTTTGTCTCGAATTGATTAAAATTAAAACCTAATCTATTCAAGTATTTTCTCTGAATTTCTAAAGTTTTAATCAATTGAATTTCAGAATAATTATTGCTAATTTGTGAATCATGAACCCTATATTCTAATAGACAATCTTCTAAATTGGAGAATTTTGTTTTTAGAATTAATTCTGTCCATAAGTAGTATTCTTCAGCGTGTGTATATTCTATATTGTACAATGTTTTATGTTGGTCAAAAATAGATTTTCGAAACATCACAGAAGGGTGTAATATTACATTATTGTAGATCAATTCAAATGCGATTTCTTCAGAGTTTAAAGGATATTTTACTTTTTTAATTCCATCAAACCTATTATCATTTAAACTGTTCTCCTTCAATAGCTTAAATGAAGTGCCTAATACACCAACGTCTTTATTTTTCTCTAAATAATTGATCTGTTTTTCAAATCTTTCAGGATATGAAATATCATCTGCATCCATCCGAGCGATATATTCTCCTTTGGATAATTGAATGCCAATATTTAATGTTTGTATTAATTTTAGATTTTCAAGATTTTTGTGATACTTAATCCGTGGGTCATTGAAAGCATTAATTTCTTTTTCTGAATTGTCAGTTGAACAATCATTGATGATAATTAATTCAAAATTACTGTATGTTTGATCAAGGATACTTTGAATTGCTGTAGAAATGTACTTCTCACAATTATAAACAGGTAAAAGGACAGATATGTGAGGATTATGCATTTTTAATGGAATTTTGAAATTCATTTTCAAATTCAATAATTTTGTCGTTTGGACACAGTATATAGTTCCATTTTAAAGGCACCATTTCTAACGTATTTCTTGAAGGTTCAAAGGCATAAATTTCGGACGATGGATTTACTGTTTTTGCAACCAAACTATAAATGCCAGTATTTGCACCAATATCAAGAATTACGTGACTCTTTTTGCTCAACATAATCCAAATCCAACCCATTTCGTGCTCAAAGGTATTAAATAGCCCTTTCCAATACGTTTCATTTTCAATTCTACCTCCAAAATGATGAAGGACAAATTTTTTATCTTCCTCAACATCTACATTAAAATCACCCTTACATTTTAAATCTTTGTATAATTTATTTGTCAAGACTTCATTTTTCTTGATAATTTCAAAGACTAATTTTTTAAAAAGAAGATTTTCCAATGATTTAATGAGAAGTTTGTACAAGGAATGTTTCATTTTAATTAAAGGAGTAACTTTTTAAGTGAAAGTGTAACCTTCCCACTTTTCAGACAGAATTTAAATATAATAATTAATTAAGTTCATTTAACTTAGCTACAACTAACATTTGTTTAGCGAAAATTCTAAAATTAGTTTTTAAATAAATTTTTGTCAAAAAATATGATTTTGGCAACTTTGACTTTAAACTAAAAGGGATGAATTTATGTTCAAGATTAATTATTCTGAAGTTGTTAGCGATTAAAAAATCATTTATGGAATTATGGCTAAATGCCTTTTTGTGAGTATAATCGTCCCAATATTCTTTATAAGCATAGTAATAATTAGGTTGAATAAGTATAAGTTTTCCACCTGATATTAATTTGTTTTTTATATTTTCAATTAGAATTATAAGTTCTTCATCATTAAAATGTTCAAATAAATTACTAGCAAAAATAACATCAACTTTATTTGAGACTGAATTGAATGGTGCTAATACAGATTGGTCGTGAAAGCTAACATTTTCAATGTCTATGTGTTTTTTCATTTCTGGATTTAAATCAATTGCATACTTTTCAGAAGCCACAATACCATTTATAAAATCACCATAGCCACAACCAATATCTAATACTTTTGACGTATTTGTGATGTATTTTTGAAGATACTCATTAATTGCCTTCCAAACTTTAGTTCTAGATTTATCAAATATAAATCTTGTGTCATGATAATTCATATTAATGTTTTAGGTGTTAAAAGTATATAGTTCATTATGTTTTTGCTTTTATAATCAGATAAATCAATGTTAAATATAGTTGATAAATGTTTTAACCAAATTAATTCGTTTTTTCTTAACAAAATATAGCTTATTCCTTTATTTCTTTTATTTTTAAAATTAGTGTAATTGAAGTCTGATAAATGATAATATTCTATATTAACTAAAATAGAGTTAGAAGCTAAAAACATTTTATCTAAGGGACTTATTGTTAGTATAGAATCTGATCTTTTGATCTTATATTGAGTCTTTAATTGCTCACAGACACCTTCAGATTTCAGATATTGTCTCTTGTAGAAATTGTAATTTGAGATATATGGTGAAGTGTAAGTATAAATTTGTTTGAAAGTAAAAAGTAAACTTAACATAGAAAACATAGAAATACTAACTATAGCATTTAGTGGTAGGATTTTATTAGAGTTGTTTATTTTTATATTTTTTAAAAAATAAATTATCAATATTGTAGAAAATAAGATGAAAGGTGTGTAATAATTCACCCATGATCCCAATTTAATTGAAGTGGTAATTGCCAAGATGAAATAAAATAATGATAATATTGAAATTAATTTTAATTTCGAGTATTTTTTTGTTAAATAAAAGATTGTTAATGTAAGACCTATTACTATGTGAATCGCATAAAAACTATATGCCCTATCGAAAACAGATATTAGTTGCTTGTATGAAATTGGATTGTTTAAACCTTTAATTATATTGGGCATTAAAAAGTTTCCAAATATGATTTGAGATGTAATTATTGTAATTGAAAAGATAATTAATGAATACCCTGAAAGAATAAACATTTTTCTCCATTTTCTTTCTATGATTAAGAACAAACCCAATGGTATCGAAATAAAAATTCCATCTTGCTTAATAAAGAAGCAGAATGTAATAAATATACCTATAATAACTGGTATTATTTTGTTGTCAGAGTTTAAAAAAAATGTAAATGTATATATTGTTATAATTATAAATAAAATCAACATAGAATCAGGGCGTATTGCAAATGCAGGATGTGTTAAAAGTGTAAGTGATATTATAGAAATAAAGTATGAAATTTGTTTATCAATTCTAATAAATTGATGACAAAGTTTATAAATAAAGTATAACATTATTATGTTGAATAACAGTTGTATTAATCTTCCACAAATAGTTATATAGTGGACATAATATGTGGAATTTTCATCAAATAGGCATGCAATTCCTGATAAAGGAATAATAGATAATGGAGTGTATTGAAAAATTTCAAGAGGTAATTTTTCAGGATTGTTATATATTGGTTTACCGACAGATATGTTAATTGCTTTCCAAATATTATTTGATTCTCCATTACTCAATTCTGTTTTATAACTAAAACAAATAATAATACGATAAATTAATATAATAATTAACCAAATCGTTAAAAACGTATTTATTATTTTTTTTATAGAAAAGTTTTGAAATCCCATATTTAATTTATTCTATTTCGATTTTGAGGCAACTCATAAGTTGATGAAAAAATATTTGAGTATACTTTTCTCATATCTTTTATTGTACGAAGAATGTTTTTGGGGGAGACTGATGCACCTTTACCAAATTCCCTTGGAAAAGTTTGAATTCCCATTTCTCCAACTCTATATCCTTTTAGCATTGTTCTTAACGTAATCTCCGCACCAATAAACGGACTATCAGAAATAATAGTTAGCTCTTCGAATACGTCCTTTTTCATTAGTCGAAGACCTGTACTAATATCCCGGTAATTAGTTCTAAAAACAATTCTAAATAGCTTATTGTATACGCTAGAAATGAATACACGAAGAGTAGAATATAATTTCACATATCGAAATGTAATAATAAGGTCATAATACTCATTTAATTTTATCATTTTTCTAAGGTCATTGATATCATATTCATCATCACCATCTGTAAAACAAACCCAATTATAACGAGAGTTTTGAAATCCTGACTTGATTGCTGCCCCATACCCTTGATTGATTTCATGATGAATTACTTTCACCAGTGGATTTTTAAGTGCTATTTTGTCCGCAATTTTTCCACTTTTATCTGGGCTACCGTCATTAATGATGATAATTTCGTATTGGTTTGCAACATCTGATAATACGTTCAGACATTTTTCTACCATAATTTCAATTGTTTTTTCGTCATTATAAACGGGAAAAAATATGCTTATATCAGGTTTTGTCATTTTTTTTATTTTAGGATAACTCCAAAACTTCGAAATTTCTCCACCCAATGTAATCCTTTTTTTGTGAAATCAAGACTACTATGAAATGAGTCAATACAGAAATTTGAAAAGTACGTTTTATCTAATTGAGAAACAAATGAATTTAATCGATTTTTCTTCTCATTGTATATTTCTTCCTCAAGGTTAACAATGATATTTGGAATCCACTCGGGAGAGGAAGATGGGGTAAAATATTCAATTAAGCTAATAGGTCTAATTCTGCATAATGCAGGACCTAAATTATTTATTTTTTTATGAAAAAAGTGATTGTCAAATTTACTAGGCGTAAGGATTAATTGATGATTTTTAAGAATAGTTTTCTCTAAATAGTTTATAATATAGTCTTCTCCTGAATCGATTGCATCAAAATTTATGAAATGTAAAGTGACATTTTTTACATCCTTCCAAAAATTTCGCATTTCTTGATGACGATCTGTGGAATTCGTTGTTTGATCGCAATGTCCACCTTTGGTCATACATACCAAATCAAAATGTGTATCTTGGTACTTAAGTATAGTCCCAGAAATACCATACTCAATATCATCCGGATGAGGACTTAATCCAAGAACATTATCAAAGTTTAAAAATTTATTATTTTGCATTGTAAGATGATGTAATTGTACGATTAGTTTATTTTTTTCATTGAAGTAAAAGGTTTCCCAGTATAAATCTTAATACCTCTGCGTCTTAAAAAATCTCTCAAGTCTTCACTTTCGGACGTAAAATCACCGGTCATTTGCTTGGTAATAATATCATAAATAGTAACAGAATGCTTTTGGTGAAGTTCAATTTTTTTTGAAGGTACGTCGTAGTATAAGTTTACATCTTCAATTCCTTTTTGTGGAGCGAGAATATTTTTCCAATAATCAATGATAGGATTTATTAGATTTTCAAGCTCTTTATCTGATAGCATTTTGGGATATTGATTTTCTTTAATGACCTTACAAGGAGTTCCTGCAGCCATTGCGTTCGATGGAATCGGTTTGGTAATCGTACTTCCAATTCCAATGACAGAATTACTTCCAATTGAAGTATTTGGTAACATAATTGTTCTGGCAGGAATCCATACGTTATCACCTATTGTGACAGGCCCAAAATCAGCAGGAAATCCTTGAGTGATATCTAACCAAGCTCCATGAGTCCAAATCATAACCTCTGTTCCGATCCCGACATCATTCCCAATAGTTACCGGACTATTTGGGTTAATCAACACATTTTCAAAAATCCCTACATGATTTCCAATATGGACAATTGCCTCTTTGTTATTAAAACCACCTCGTCCTACTTCAACTTGCTTTGACATGTACAAGTATTCACCGGCTTTAAACTCTTCACATTGAATGGTTGTTCCACTTTTTATTATTGAGCAATCTCCTATTTGGAATACACCATTCACTTCGATACTTACATCATCAGCAATTCTGCAATTGTTACCAATAATTATTTCTTTCGCTTTAATATTTTTATACTGTTGCATCGGTTTTTCCTTGTTGTAATTTAGTCTCTAGTAGTATTCTATTTTTATTTAATTCATCTAAATTAACACTTATATTTCTGTCAACATGTTCAATTCGATCTTTTACGTTTGTTTTTTTTAATTGTTGAAATGAAATATTTTTTGTTTTATCACTTGAACAGAGTTGATAAGCATAGTATACTCCAACTGCAGACGCAAGTTTTAAATGAGGAAAAGGATTCGCATAGTAAGCAAAATCGCGTTCTAAAAATTCTAAAGCATACGACCCTTCCTTCATGAACATTACATTGGCAAAACCTGCACCATGTATCGTGAATAGTATGTCTACGGAATTAATATATTTAATTTGATCCCATATAGAAAGAAGCTCAAACGAAATAATTTCATACTCATTATTTCGGAAATATTTTTGTAGTTCATCTTCATTAGCAATGGCACGTTTAACATTTTTGCCTCTAGTTAAGTAGATTTTTTTATGAAATTCAGAAATCTTACTCCTTTTATTGGCTTCCTCAATTAATTTATCTCTAGTTTGTTTAATATGTTCAGGATAAAAATAAGAAGTTATCTCCCTGACTTCTGGTAAGATGAGATTTTTAACAAATAAATGATTCCCACTAGGAATTTTGAAAGTTGATATTTCAAAGGCTTTTAGACTATCAACGATATAAGGAATGTTATCCCATTCTTCCGGGTATAATAATATGATATTTTTGAATCCATACTCTTTTTCTATTCGTACTAAACGATTTAGGTATTCTGTAATCCAAAAACTGTAATTCAACCAATTGGAATGGATTATTAGATATGTTTTATCATTGTTTAATTTTATTGAAGGTAGACTTTTGCCGAGTTTACAAACCAGAAATTGTTCCAATGTTTTTCTCCAATAGCTCAAATAAAAAGTATGGTCGTTTTTTGAAATAAGATTAAGCGCACATTTTTTTTTAAGCAGGCCATTTTTTAGGACCAATCCATTATTTGTGACGAAAGCGTTTGTTAATTTTTGGGTATTTGGAACAGTTATTTTATAATTGATGATTTGATCAAAAATTTGTTTGTCATTTTCATTTAAATTTAAAGGATATTTTGTCTGAATATTTTTTTTCATTATTAAATTACTTGGAATTTTAATTTCTTTTAACATTAATTGAGAAGAAATATGGTTTGATTTCATACAAATAGGTTTGATAAAATTTATTTGTATATTCTTCTTTTAAATTTTGATTAATTAATCTTTTTTTTTATTATTAGATTTGGAGATGAGCCAAATACGATTGAATTATCGGGTATATTTTCGTTTTTGATATAGCTGTTCGCTGCAAGAATTACATTATTTCCGATTAAAGAAGTTCCAACAATTTTAGAATCCGACATCATACTTACATTTTCGCCTAAAGTAGGATATAAGTCATTATTTCCTCCCACAGTACAACCATGAGAAAAATTAAAATAATTACCATATATCGCTCTACCGATTACAGATCCAACAGGATGGTCAAGCATAAATACTTCTGGTAATTCAACTTCATAAAATATATCACAAGCATTGAAAATTTTATTTAGATAATAAATTTTATCTGCTAATATTAGATCGTGATATTCTTTATAGATTGAGTTTGATAAATAATACAAAAAAATATTGTATTGACCTGAATGATAAGGGTTAAAGTAAATTTGGTTGTTTTTATGATAGTATTTGTTTGCTGTTTTTCTAAAACATTTTTCTACTCTTTCTAAAACTTTGGGTAGAATGGTTTTTATTATTATTATTTCTTTTTTGCTAATAAAAAACATACTGCTTAATTGTTTTACAACTAGTTTTTGTAGTTGGGGTATTGTTAATTCTGAATACATACAGTTATTGATTGAAAGAAATTGTTATAATTGCAAATATACATAACCAAAAAAAATAAAAAATATTAATACGTTAAAGTTATTATATGTAAATTTTAGCAGAGTGTAAAATTGATTGAAATTTTTCTTGTTTTTTTAATAATAGTTGATGAATAACTATTAAATAAAATGGTTCTTAAATTACTAATGATTAACCCTGTATTATTCCTTTCTAATTCGTTGATATTGATAAAGGTAATAGATGAAATTGATATCAATACTTCAGATTTTGTGAGGGCAAGCTCTGTGAAATTTAGGACGTCGTATACAATTGTGACATTGATTGATACAGAATCAGTAGTGTATCCGCTTATTTTTTTATATAAATCTATTCCGTTATAAATTTCTGAATCCCTAAGACGAAAATTATTTTTTTACTTTGAATCTATTATTAACGTTGTTTTCAAAATTGAATATTATTCTTAAGTGATATAAGCAAGTGTAAAAAAAATAAAAGAATGTTTTCAATAAAATAATAGATTAATTTTTCATATAAAATAGTAAATTAAATTAATTATCTTTCACACAACGAATAGCAATACCATTCTGTACAGTGATTGAATTAATGAGTATTTCGTCTAAATTTGAATACAAAAAATATGCATAAGATCTTTCATTACTAATATTAGTGGAAGTCCACCATCTTCCTTCTTTTTTATTTTTTTCGAAAGTGCCAGAGGAGGTAACTCCGCCTGTTCCTGTTCCTCCAAACCCTGAAGAATTCGTACCACCAGGTATCTCCCAATCCAATGTCCCTGGTGATTTCATTAATTTCCCATGTATTTCTGAATGTGATCCTAATTTAGAAAATATGATTTCCCAATCTGATGTATTAGGTACGTGCCATCCACTTGGACATACGTTACCGTTCGCTACAACATGATAATTGTATAACTTCGATTTATTAGTAGGATCATTATTATAGTATCTATATGCTGCAGTATTAGAATGTTGCCATATACTATCGTTTAATTCATTTTTAATCACCACTCCATCATTGAATCTTGTAGTTTTTAAATCTTCGGCCATCCATTCTTGGTAGCCACTTAATGAAGTCCCGATTCTTACAGTTTGATAGCTATTTCCATCAATATCTGTTACACCTTTACTATTAAGAAAGGTTCCCTGGAGGGTAATAAGTTGATATGTTAATCCATATGCAGTTCCTTCACTGTTAGTTGCATATGCTCTAAAGTAGTATTTTGTAAATGGACTCAAGTTAATCATTAAACTTGTGAATGACGCTGCTCCACCTCCGTCAATTGTTCTACTTGAAGCTTTGGTAGGACCAGGAACTGTACTCCAACAAACCCCTTTTTCTGTTACTACGGATGATCCTTCACTGGTGATAATACCACCAGCATTAGCTTGAGAACTAAAAATATTCGTAGCATCCACTGTTTTTACAGTTGGTAATACTCCTTTTTTTGTAATATTGGGAGTATCTTTGTTACATGATGCAATTAATAGTATTCCAAGAAAATATAATACATACTTCATAATCCCGAATCTAGATTTTCACTAAATATACGACAATTATTTAATTGGGTTACAATCCGTATAAAAACAATTTACATCCAATGATTAATTTTTATTGAAATATTCATTTTTAAGATTAAATTTGTTCTCTAACTTAATTTTGATAGTGAGATGTCAAAAAAAAATGATAGTGACTGGGATATTATAATAACTTCCAAACCGAATTTATTCAAACTCGAATTAAATGAAATATGGAAATACAGAGATTTGATTTTTATTTTTGTTAAAAGAGATATTATTTCAATTTACAAACAAACTATTCTTGGTCCTATATGGTTTTTATTTGGACCACTTTTCACTGTATTTACCTATACATTCATTTTTGGAGAAATAGCTAAAATTTCTACAGACGGGTTACCTGGTCCACTTTTTTATGTTAGTGGGACATTATTGTGGAATTATTTTCAAGGTTGTTTTAATGGAACATCCACAGTTTTTTCAGCAAATGCAGCTGTCTTTGGAAAAGTATATTTTCCACGATTAGTTGTTCCAATTTCATTAATAATATCAAATTTACTTAAACTAGGACTTCAGTTTTTAACCTATCTCTTTTTCTATATTTATTATCGCTCAACTGGAAAATACAATTTCATTGAATTAAATTCTACTATCGCTTATATTCCTCTTTTAATATTATTACTTGCAGGTCTAGGTCTCGGATTGGGATTGATAGTTTCATCTTTAACGTCTAAATACCGTGATCTCACAATGATTGTAGGTGTTTTTATGACTTTAGTAATGTATGCTAGTCCAATTATGTATCCAATTTCATCCATACCGGAAATCTACAAACCTTATTTATCAATTAATCCAATTTCACCAATTATTGAAGCTTTTCGGTATGCATTTACCTCAACCGGAATTTTTGAAATCAATGGGTTGATTTATAGTTGTATATTTACATTTGTTGCTTTAATTATAGGTGTTTTTGTTTTTAATAAAACAGAAAAAACATTCATGGACACAATTTAGTAGATTATGGAAGCTGTAATTCAGGTAGAAGATGTTTCTAAGCAATATCGTTTAGGTGTCGTTAATAGTAAAACGTTCAAAGAAGACGTTCAAAGAAAGTTTTATAAAATTGTTCGTGGAACAGATCCATATTTAGAGCAAGGCTCTGAAAATGATAGATCTACAAAGTCTACAACCAATTTTTCGTGGTCATTGAAAGATATCAATTTTGAAATAAATCAAGGTGATATAGTAGGTATTGTCGGAAATAATGGAGCAGGTAAATCTACACTACTTAAAATTCTATCTCGAGTAACTACACCTACCTCAGGAACGGTAAGAATTAAAGGAAGAGTTGCTTCATTGTTAGAAGTTGGAACAGGATTTCATCCAGAGTTAACAGGTAAAGAGAATATTTTTCTTAATGGTGCAATAATGGGAATGAGCAAATATGAGATTGAATCAAAATTAGATGAAATCATCGAATTTGCTGGTGTTGAACGATATATTGACACGCCTGTAAAGCGCTATTCATCAGGGATGTATGTGAGATTAGCTTTTGCAGTTGCTGCTCATTTGGAGCCAGAAATTTTAATTGTGGATGAAGTTTTAGCGGTTGGGGATATTGAATTTCAGAAAAAGTGTTTAGGTAAAATGAAAGATGTAAGTTCTCATGGAAGAACGGTCATTTTTGTTAGCCATAATATCGCAGCGATTCGTAGTTTTTGTGACAAAGGTATATACCTTAAAAATGGAAAAATTGAAGCGCAAGGTTCGATGGATGAGGTATTGAAAATATACCTTGAGTCAAATGCGGATATGACTTTGTCTGGAGAATACAAAAAGGAAAATTTGGAAGGTAAGTCGGTTGAGCTTGTTGCTGCAAAAGTTTGCAAAGAAAGAGGTGAACTTTTAAATATTTTTGAAATAAGTGAAAATATTCATATTTTTCTTGAAATAAATAATTTAAATCAATTACCAGGAGTTTATGGTTATATTCAAGTAGTCAATTCAGAAGAAGATGTTTTTATTGAATCAGACTCAAAAGATTTCGGAGATAATATTGTTGAAAAATTTGAAATTGGTTTAAATTCAGTAGAATTAACAATAAGTAAATATGTTTTGCCGATTGGAAATTACAAATTGTATGTTTCATTTGCATCAATGTATTCCAATCATAATACTTGGTCAATTGATTGCCCAGGATATGTTTTGGAGTTTTCTGTAATCGACAGTCAAACAATAAGAGGTGCAAATCGAAGAGCAAATACAAGTCATATTTTATATTGGAAAAAAAATGTTAGATAATAAATCTATATTAATTACAGGAGGGACAGGCTCTTTAGGGAAAGAGTTGACAACTACAATCTTAAAAAAATGGAAAGTCAAAAAAATTGTTATTTTTTCTCGTGACGAGCAAAAACAATTCCAGATGGCTCAAGATTATCCAAATCACGAATTTCCTCAAATTCGTTTTTTTATAGGTGATGTAAGAGATCAGGAAAGGTTGGTACGTGCGTTCGAAGGGATTGACTTTGTGATTCATGCTGCAGCAATGAAACATGTACATATTGCAGAATATAATCCCGATGAGTGCGTAAAAACTAATGTAGGTGGAGCACAGAATGTAATTCATGCGGCTATTCAAGCGGGAGTAAAACACGTGGTAGCATTATCGACAGATAAAGCTTGTGCACCAATTAATTTATATGGTGCGACAAAACTTACTTCAGATAAATTGTTTGTGGCAGCGAATAATATTAGTGGTTCACATGACATTAAATTTTCCGTTGTTCGATATGGCAATGTAATGGGGTCGAATGGATCTGTAATTCCTTTTTTCTTGAAACGACGTGCCGAAGGAGTTTTGCCAATTACTACTACTCAAATGACACGTTTCAATATTTCATTGACTGATGGGGTAGCCATGGTGTTGCATGCTTTAGAATGTGCTTGGGGAGGAGAAATTTTCATACCCAAAATACCTTCATATAGAATTACAGACTTAGCGACAGCAATTGGTCCTGATTGCGAACATAAAGTAATTGGAATTCGTCCGGGCGAAAAGATACACGAAGAAATGATTACTTCATCAGACTCTTTTCATACATTCGATTTGGGAAAATACTATGTAATTTTACCACAGGTAACAAAATGGGATTTAGATAAATTTATTGTTGCATTTAATGCAAGAAGAGTATCTGAAGGATTTTCTTACGATTCAGGTACTAATGAATCTTGGGAGACGATTGAATCTTTGAGAGAACAGATAAAGACACACGTTGATCCAACTTTTGAAGTGTAATGAAAGCAATTCCATACGGTAGACAAGAAATAACTCAGTCCGACATAGATGCAGTCGTTGAAGTACTTCAATCAGATTACTTGACTCAAGGACCTGCAGTTAAATTGTTTGAAGATGAGTTCTCGAAATATGTGGATTGTCCCTTTTCAGTTGCTGTATCAAATGGAACAGCTGCTTTACATTTAGCTGCATTAGCTTTAGGTGTAAATTCTGGTGATAAGGTAATTACTACACCAATTACGTTTGCGGCTTCAGCGAATTGTATTCGATATTGTGGTGCAGAAATTTTATTTGCAGATATTGACCCTGAAACATATTTAATCGATTTTAACAGTGTAAAAGCAATTCTAGAATCTCAACCTAATGGAAGTGTAAAAGGGTTGGTTTTAGTTGATTTTGCAGGGAAATCAATCGATACTGAAAAATTTAGTTTATTAGCAAAAGAATATAATCTTTGGATTATTGAAGATGCTTGTCATGCCCCTGGGGCATATTTTCTTGATTCTAATAGTAGAGAAATTAAGTCAGGAAGTTCTATTTATTCCGATATCACAGTTTTTTCATTCCATCCAGTGAAGCATATAGCAACAGGTGAAGGTGGGATGATTACAACGAGAAATGAAGACCTATTTTCTAAAATTGTAAAATTGAGAACTCATGGAATAACAAGAGAAACTTCTGATTTTAAAAATTCAATTCAATTGGCAGGTGGGACAACCTCTTATCCATCGTGGTATATGGAAATGCAGGAGTTGGGGTATAATTACCGTATAACAGATTTTCAGGCCGCACTTGGATTTAGTCAATTAAAAAGAGCTGAATTTGGTTTAGAAAGAAGAAACGAAATTGTAAAAAAATATAATGAGGCCTTCAATGATTGCAAATTTATTTATCAAAAACCTTTCGTTGACAGAAGTCATGCATATCACTTGTACATTATAGAAGTTGAAAATAGATTAGGACTTTATAATTATTTAAGAGAGAATCAAATTTTTGCACAGATCCACTATTTTCCTTGTCATTTAATGCCTTACTATCAAGAGTTGGGATGGAAAGAAGGGGATTTTAATTATGCAGAGAATTATTATAAAAATTGTATCAGTTTACCTATTTTTCCTGCCTTAACTAGCGAGCAACAGGAATATGTAATTGACAAAGTAAAAACTTTTTATCGTTAATTTATGGAATTACGTTATTGTAACACTTGTTTATTTCCTGAAACCAAACCAGATTTGTTTTTTAACGAAGAAGGTGTATGTTCAGCGTGTCAGGGTGCGAAGAATAAAAATGATAATATTGACTGGGTTCAAAGAGAAAAAGACTTCTATACAATCATAGATAAGTACAAGAAAAAAGAGAATGAAATAGGATATGATTGTTTAATACCTGTTAGTGGCGGAAAAGACAGCACATACCAAGTATATTTTATGAAAGAAATCTGTAAAATGAATCCTTTATGTGTTTGTTTTGAAACTACTAACTTGACTGAACTTGGTAGACAAAATATCGATAATATTTCTAAAATGGGAGTAGATGTCATCTACTTTAAAAAGAATTACAATGCATATAAGTCCATGGTTATTGAAGGATTTAAGCGAGTAGGAGATGAAATGTGGCCAAATCATTTAGGGATTTTTACTATACCAATTAATATTGCGGTGAAGTTTAATATTCCATTGATAATTTGGGGTGAAAATCCACAGCTTGAATACGGTGGACCTGTTGAGTCTTTGGAAAATAATATTCTGAATAGAAGATGGATGGAAGAGTTTGGTGGGCTATTAGGAAATAGAATTCAAGACATGGTAGGAGTAGATGGATTAACTGAAAAAGACTTATCACCTTATTTTTACCCTTCAGACGAAGATATTGAAAGAGTAGGAGTTGTAGGATTGTTTTTAGGACATTATTTCTTTTGGGATGCTCGTAAACAGTTGGAAATAGTTAAACAACACGGATTTTCTGTAAAAGAAGATGGACCTGTTGAAGGTACATATACAAATTATGAGAATCTTGACGAGAAAATGCATGGACTACATGATTATCTTAAATATATTAAATATGGATTTGGTAGAGCAACAGATCATGCATGTATAGATATTCGAAATAATAGATTGACTAGAGATGAAGGACTAAAATTATTACAGAAATATGAAGGTCGTTATCCAAATGAATCGGTAAATGCGTTCATTAAATATTCAGGGATGACTAAAGAAGAAATTGACCAAATATTGGATTCATTTACAAATTCAATGTTATTTCAGCAAGCAGAAGATGGATCCTTTTTGAAAGACGAAGAAGGTAATTTAGTTAGAATTTTTGGGTTTAGATAATATGGTTGCTATCATTGATTATGGAATGGGAAACGTCGCCTCTATGGAGAAAGCTTTACGTTTTTTAAAAATTGAAAGCAAAATCACACGTGATCATTCAATAATAGATGAGTCTGATGCAATCATATTGCCAGGTGTAGGTTCTTTTGAGCAAGGGATGGAAAATTTAAAGAATTTACAATTAATTGACCTACTAAATGATCAAATTTTAAATAAAAAAAAGAAGTTTTTAGGTGTATGCTTAGGAATGCAATTGGTGATGGAGAAAGGTTTTGAACCAAACGAATGTAAAGGGTTAGGCTGGATAAAGGGTGAGGTTGTAAAAATGACACCAGAAAATTTATCGATTCCACACTTAGGTTGGAATAATATTGAAATAAAAAAAGATCAAGTACTTTTTAATGATATTGAGTCGCTAGATTATTACTTTATTCACAGTTATAAAGTAGTTCCTGAAAATAAAGAGTCGATTGTAGCAACCGTTGATTATGGCCAGGAAATCACTGCGTCTATGCGTTTTGAAAATATTTTTACCACACAGTTTCATCCAGAAAAAAGCCAAGATTCAGGGTTGAAATTATTAAAGAATTATTTGGGGTAATATGCTAAAAGTAAGAGTAATTCCAATTTTAACATTTAATGGTTTCGGACTTGTAAAAACCAAGCAGTTTGGAAATCCACGAATGGTTGGGAATCCGACTCAGGCGGCTAAAGTGTATAATAGTAGAGGGGTAGATGAATTGGTTTTTTTAGACATTTTTGCAAGTTCACAAAATCGAAAGATTAATTTGAGTTTGGTAAAAAAAGTGATGGACGAATGTTTTATGCCTGTATCAATTGGTGGAGGAATAAAGTCAATCGAGGATATAAACGATTTACTAAAAATAGGAGCGGATAAAGTTATAATAAAATCAAAGGCGTTAACGAACATTGATTTTATCAAAGAAGCTGTACATTATTTTGGCTCTCAATGTATCTCCATTTCAGTAGACGCTTATAAAAAGAAAGAGACGTACTACATAAAGCATTCTAATTCATATTTGATCAAGTTAGAGGATTTTATTGAAAGTATGAATGATTGTCAAGTTGGTGAGTTATTAGTAAATAGTATTGATCAAGATGGTATGATGAATGGGTTTGATATAGAGTTGATTAACAGGGTTGATTCACTTACTACAATTCCAGTTGTTGCTATTGGAGGTGGAGGAGATTTAAATCATTTTAAAGAACTTTTCTTACAAACGAAAATTAAGGCGGTTGGAGCGGCTAGTATTTTTCACTTTACTCAATATACTCCTTTAGATATTAAGAAGACTCTACTAGAGATTAATATACCAGTAAGAATTTAATGAAAGGTATTGCAATAATTCCTGCAAGAGGAGGAAGTAAACGAATTCCGCGAAAAAACAGTAAAGATTTTTTAGGGAAACCTATTATTTCATATTCAATTCTTACTGCAATAAATAGCGGATTGTTTGATGAGGTGATGGTTTCAACGGATGATAATGAAATTGCTGAAATAGCTTTGCGCTATGGTGCTAAAGTTCCTTTTATGAGAAGTTCCTTAAATAGTCAAGACCAATCATCGACGATTGAAGTGATTTTTGAAGTGCTAGACTGGTATAAGAAAAACGGAGTTAATTTTGAACAAGCAACATGTATTTATCCTTGTAGTCCATTTGTTAATCCAACATTACTTAAAGAATCATATAGAAGACTTAATGAATTAAATGCTGATGTTGTTTTTCCAGTAATTGCATATAGTCATCCTATTCAAAGAGCATTTTCACTAGGTGTTGATAATAAAATTTCACCTCAGTTTGATGTGAAAAACACACTTGGAACACAATTTTTTGATAAAAGTTTTCATGATGCAGGAATGTTTTATTCATTTGGTGTGGAAACATTATACAAAACCAAGTCATTACGTACAGAAAACACTGTCGCGATAGAAGTATCAGAATTACATGCGCAAGATATTGATAATCTAGAAGATTGGAAGTTGGCAGAGATAAAATTTAAACTTTTTATGGATGAGACGATATAAAAATCTTTTAAATCAGGAGTTTTCTATTAATAATTATCTCATAACCCCAATTCGTGATCAGGATAAGTGGGTAATCATGAAAACACGAAATGAACAAATGTTTCATTTACGTCAACAACAACCTTTAACGGAATTAGATCAAGAAAACTATTTTAAAAATACAATTAGCGAACTATTTTTAATTGATAAACCTAATCAATTACTTTTTAGTTTTTTAAAAGATGGTGAGTTTGTTGGTTACGGCGGACTTGTGCATATTAACTGGAAAGAAAAATCAGCAGAGATTTCTTTTATTATGTTAACCGAATTAGAAAAAGATAATTTTTCTAAAAATTGGACGGTGTTTTTAAAGTTAATTGAGGCTGTTGCATTCGAAGAGTTAAATTTTTCTAAGATTTTCACATATGCATATGATTTAAGGCCATATTTATATCCTGTGCTTGAGAGAAGTGGTTTTAGCCTTACGGAACGACTTTCAAAAGAAATTGAATTCAACGGTGAACTGATTGATGTGTTGATACATACTAAATCAAATCCAAATTTATTTTTTAGAGCTGTAAATCCAAAAGATGTAAATCTTGTATATGAATGGGCAAATGATAAATTAGTCAGAGAGAATTCTTTTAATTCCGAACCTATTGATTTTAATGATCATTGTAATTGGTTTAATAACTGTCTAAGAAGTGATTCAACAGAAATGTTTATCTTTTACAGTCAAATATATACACCGCTTGGCATGGTTCGCTTACAACAAAAAAATGAGAATGAAGCTGTAATAAGTATTTCTGTAGACCAAAATCAACGTGGAAAGGGATTTGCTAAACAAATTCTTAGTATTGGATCCCAATATTATAAAGGGATCAACAAAGATTACAGCATCGTTGCATATATAAAACCGAATAACATGGCTTCTATTAAAACGTTTAAAAATGTTGGTTATAAAGAAGTCGATAGTGATTTAGAAGAAGGATTAAAATTTATTTTATGACAGACATGAAAATAGGAAATTTCAATATAAATAATGAATCGCCCGTATTTATAATTGCTGAATTGTCAGCGAATCACAATGGCAGACTCGAAATTGCCCTAGAAACTGTTCGTGCGGCTAAACGTGCTGGAGCTAATTGTATTAAATTACAAACATATACAGCAGACACAATAACATTAAATGTTAACTCAGAAGATTTTCAAATAAACGATACAATTTGGTCAGGTCAAACTTTGTATAATCTTTATAAAGAAGCATATACTCCATGGGAATGGCATGATGAAATAATGAAATTAGCAAAAGAAGAGGGATTAGAATGTTTTTCTTCCCCTTTTGATATTTCATCCGTTGATTTTTTAGAAACACTAAATGTTCCTGCGTACAAAATTGCCTCATTTGAGATTACTGACATCCCATTAATTGAATACGTTGCATCTAAGCAAAAGCCAATAATTATATCTACAGGAATTGCCACTTTAGAAGATATTCAATTGGCAATTGAAGCATGTAAAAGTGTCGGAAATGAGCAAATTATTTTGTTAAAATGTACTTCAAGTTATCCTGCACCTATTGAAGAAGCAAATTTAACAATGATTGAAGAATATAGTAAGCAATTCAATGTATACTCAGGTTTGTCAGACCATACTATGGGTAGCTTAGCACCACTTGTTGCAACTTCATTAGGTGCAAAAGTGATTGAAAAACATTTTATTTTGGATAGAAATATTGGAGGCCCAGATGCAAGTTTTTCGATGAATGAAGGTGAGTTTAAAGAGATGGTTAGTCAGGTTCGTATAGCGGAAAAATCAATAGGAAAAGTAGATTTTACGATAACAAAAAAACAAGAAAATAGTAGAAAATTTTCACGTTCTCTATACGTGTCAGATATAATCAATAAAGGCGATATTATTACGAAAAACAATATTCGTTCCGTTCGCCCAGGTTACAGCTTACATCCAAAATATTTAAACGAAATATTAGGAAAAAAATCGTTACGAACAATGCAAGTTGGAGATCGAATTACGTTAAATGACTTTGAGTAATGAATATTATTGAAAAACTAAATTTACCACCTTTTGAGCCGTTTGAATTTGAGGAAGCTCATGCATATAATTATTGGAGAGATTATTATGGTGCTTTAGAAATAATCAAGGAGTATTGTGGGCTAAAACCGAATACAAAATTTAAAGATTTTTCGTGGTATCATGGCGCATTTCCCCCAGGTTACAATACATTATCTATTTTAACCAATAATCTTTTTGATAAAAATAAAATCTATTTTGTAACTGATAATGAACAGAAAGAAGTTTTAGTTAAGAATGGATATACAAAGACTTATTGTATAGGGTTACCCATTATATATGTTCCAATTCAGAAGGTTGAACGAATAAAAGACTCATTATTAATTATGCCATCGCATTCTTTGGTTGGATGTGAAACGTATAATGTTGATAAAAGAGGTGAATTTTTAGATGAAATTTTAGCAAAGAATAATTTTAAATCCAACAATATTTTAGCATGTTTACACTCAAATGATGTTAAAAATAACTTTTGGGTAAATGAGTTAAAAGAGAGAGGTATTTCCTTTGTTGAAGGAGCAAAAAACAATGATAAAAATGCATACAAGAGACAGGTAGTACTTTTTTCACAGTTCGAATATATGATAACAAATGACTTTGGTTCTCATGTTATGTATGCTCTTTATTTAGGGGTTAAAGTAGCGATTTTAAATTTTCCTATTCATTTGAAGTCTCTTGATCATGAGGTAAATGAGAGAATATTTCCTGAAACAGGAATGACAGCTAATGACTTAGAAAAATTAAAGAATGCTAAATTTGCTTGTCTATATACAGATATAAATAATTCAAAAAATTATCAAGAAATTGGAAATTATTATGTTGGTTTAAAACATAAAATTAGTCCAGATGAGTTAAAGAAATTGTTTGGGTTCTCTTTACACGGAAAAATATTTTGGATGATTCATAAAATCAGAGATAGGTTTTATGAATTTAAATCAAGAATTTAATTTTTGAGAATAGTATAATTCCCCCAATATTTAGGATAGCTCTTTGTTAAAAATAAGGTGTTTTAGGATACATTTTTCATTTGTTCAAAACATTTGTCTTGTGTTATATTTCCGATACTTGTATGTCTTCTTTCCTTATTGTAAAAATCAATATATTTTCTAACTCCTTCATACAATTCAACACCACCATTGGCTGGGTTTAGGTAAATATGTTCATACTTTAGTGCTCTCCAAAATCGCTCTATATAAATATTATCGATAGCTCTTCCTTTACCATCCATAGATATTTTAATTTTATTATCCATAGATATTTTAGTGAATATTGGACTTGTAAACTGTCTTCATTGATCGGTATTTAAAATCTCTGGGCAACCATATTGTTCAACGGTATCTT
>CANGHE010000003.1 GCA_947453545.1 Flavobacteriia bacterium | reverse complement strand
CACGAAGGGAATCATTGCTCTTTTAATTCGTGTGTTAAACAATGAAACACCCGAAGATATTGTTAAAAACGAGTTGTTTTTTATTAATGAAATTGGCTTGCACGAGCACTTATCCCCTACGCGTTCAAATGGATTAGCAAGTATGGTTAAAAAGATGAAAATGGCATCTATTTCAGCAATTGGAACAAAAAATTAAGGTTATGGTAGAGTTAGAAAATAAAATTGTAGAAGTATTAAAATCAATCTATGATCCAGAAATACCAGTTGATATCTATGAACTTGGGTTGATTTATGAAGTTAAAATTTCTAATGAAAAAGCGGTAGAGATTGATATGACCTTAACTTCACCAAATTGTCCGGTAGCGGAAACGATGCCAAAAGAAGTTGAAGAAAAAGTTGCTGCTGTGGAAGGAGTGATTTCGTGCAAGGTAAATATTGTATTCGAACCTACTTGGGATAAGGATATGATGAGTGAGGAGGCGAAATTAGAATTAGGGTTTTTGTAAGATTAATAAACAAAGTCTACTTCGACTTCGCTCAGTATGACTTTAACACATTATTATTACACTCAGTCTGACATTAGTATATTATAACTACGGTCAGTACGACTTTAAAATAGAAGAGATTACACAAAGTATGACTTTAATACATTACAAATAATGAGAAGAGTTGTTATAACTGGAATGGGTGCATTGACACCTATTGGGAATTCGGTAGAGGAATACTGGACGAACATGAAAAATGGGGTTAGCGGTGCTGGTCCTATTACCAAATTTGACACTGAAAAATTTAAAACTACGTTTGCGTGCGAATTGAAAGATTTTGAGCCTAAAAATCATTTTGACGTAAAGGAAATTAGAAAATACGACCGATTTACACAATATGCGTTGGTAGCTGTGGAAGAAGCGGTACAACAAGCAGGATTGGATTTTAGCAATTTAAACTGCAACCGTATTGGGGTAATTTGGGGATCTGGAAATGGTGGTATACAAACCTTCCAAGACCAAATGATGGAATTTTGCCAAGGTGATGGAACGCCACGCTTTACTCCATTTTTCATTCCGCGTATCTTAGTTGATATTGCCTCTGGGATTATCTCTATTAAATACGGATTGAGAGGAGTAAACTATTGCCCTGTTTCTGCGTGTGCTACTTCCAATACTGCCTTGATTGATGCATTTAACTACATTCGTTGGAACAAAGCAGACATCATCATTTCTGGTGGTTCGGAAGCTGCAATTAACCAAGCAGCCATTGGTGGATTCTCAGCGGCACAAGCCTTATCCAAACGTAACAGTGACCCAGCAACTGCTTCTAGACCATTTGATGTGGATAGAGACGGATTTGTTATGGGTGAAGGTGCAGGAGCGTTGATCTTAGAAGAATACGAACACGCAGTAAAACGAGGAGCAACTATCTTAGGAGAAATTGTTGGAGGAGGAATGGCAGCAGATGCTTACCACCTTACAGGAACACACCCAGAAGGAGAAGGAGCTGTACTAGGAATGGAATTGGCTATTGAAGAAGCTGAAATTAAAGCCTCTGACATCGATTATATTAATATGCACGCCACTTCTACCCCACAAGGTGATGTAAGTGAGTTAATCGCTGCTAAAAGAGTGTTTGGAGAAAACAAAGCATTGAGTATTTCTGGAACTAAATCTATGACCGGACACTTACTAGGTGCAGCAGGTGCCATAGAGGCAATTGCTTGTGTAAAAGCATTGCAAGAACAAATTGTACCGCCGACTATCAATACAGAAAATATCGAACCTGAATACGCATCTTTGTTTCACTTCCCTTTACACAAAGGAGAAGCTAAAAAAATGACCTACGCTATGAGCAATACGTTTGGATTTGGTGGACATATCGCTTCGGTAATCTTTAAGAAAGTGTAAAACAAGTATAACACGAACATACTGAAAGCTCTACCTCCGTGTAGGGCTTTTTTTTATGAATGTTATTTTACTTAAAATATTAATTTTGTGAATGTGTGATGTTATAGCGCCAACGCACCCAGAATGGATGTATTAGCCTGATGATATTATGCATATACATAAGTTAGCAGCAAGGTACGACGAATCCGATTCAAGATAACTCACAACTTAATCAATAAGTTCATTCGTATCAAAATCAACTATAAACGTATCAAACCGTATCATTCTACCTTGTTTTTTCAAATCAAAATCGTATATTTACGTATCAAATCGTATCAAAATGAAGAATAAAGTATATAATTTCGACCTTAGTATTGACTGGAAACTTATAAATTTACTAAGTGAGATTGACCGATTTGACGCTAATTGGACAGCTATCGAAAGAAAAGAAGGTCAAAGTTTAAAGGAATTAAAAAATATAGCGACTGTAAAAAGTGTAGGGGCTTCAAATCGTATTGAAGGAAACAAAATGAGTGATGAAGAGGTTGATGTACTACTTCAAAAAATTGATATCACAAATCTTACTGACAGGGATTCACAAGAAGTAGTCGGATATTTTGAAGTTTTAGATTTGATTTCAGAGACCTACGAAAAAATCAATCTTACCGAAAACAACATAAAAAGTTTACATAATAGTTTGATGAAATATAGTGCTAAGGATAAATGGCATAAAGGGAATTTCAAAACTCACAGCAATGCAGTTGAAGCCTCATTTGCAGATGGTACGCGCCAAATTATTTTTCAAACAACTGAAGCAGGATTTGCTACAGATGATGCAATAAGACTTTTGATCGATTGGTATAATTTAGAAGAAGAAGTTCATCCTTTAATCAAAATTGCATCATTTGTTTATGACTTTTTAAGTGTTCATCCATTTCAAGACGGAAACGGAAGACTTAGTAGGTTAATTTCAACACTCTTACTACTCAAAAATGGATATAAATGGATAGAATATGTGAGTTTTGAACACGAAATAGAAAATCGAAAAAGCGAATATTATCAAGTTCTTAGGAGTTGTCAAGCACAACGACCTGATGAAGACATAACTGTTTGGATGATTTTCTTTTTAAGTTGTTTGTCAAATATCCAAAAACAACTTATGACGAAATTGAATACGAATAGTTTAGAAAAACAACTTTCGCCAAAAGAAAAATCAATTTTTACAATTATACAAAATCGACCAAATATTCAATCGGGAGAAATTTCAGAAAAATTAGCAATACCATTACCTACAGTGAAACGTATATTGTCGGAATTAATAAATAAAGGGATTATTGAAAAACAAGGAGCAGGACGTAATGTGAGTTATACAATAATTTAACCCAGCTACTAACAGCGCCTTAGCTATAGGCTCTTATACCCCCACTTCGAATAAATATTTACTACATTTGAAATAAATCTCGCTTCGGGTTTTGGGTGTTTTGCCTCGGTATCGCCCATCGCTAAAGGCGCAAAACGTTAATGTTCAGCATAAAAAAAACAGTAATGTATAGAAATATTTTAACACTAATTTTTTATCACTTATTTTTTCTAACCTATTCACAAGAAAATATACATACAAACAAAAGAATTGTAAAGCAACGTGAAGATTTTAACATTTTTAAAGCAACTTTAAAAGAATGTCATATAGGTTTATATAATTATAATGACACGACGTCAATTAATTTATTATTTAAAAAATTAGAAAATAATATAAATGAAAGGGCGCTATCTCCTATTGAACTTTTTGCCCATTATTCTGATTTTATTTCAAATATAAAGTGTATTCATACACAAATTGGACACAAGCAATTTATAAAAATGATTAAAGATTATGATAAATTAAATGAGTTATTTCAATATTGTGATAATCAACTTTTCTCCAAGAATAGTTATTCGAGCGAAAACTTAAAGCTAGAAGAAAACGACAAATTATTGGAAATAAATGATGAACCAATTTTAAAAATAAAAGATTCTCTTTTCAATTTTATTTCTTCAGATGGAAATAACCTAACATTTAAAGAGAAGAGATTGAAAAATAATTTTTTCAAATTCTATTCCCTTTACGCACCCGATGAGACTACTATAAAATTAAAATATACTCATAAAAATGATACGCTACAGTCAACCCTTAATTTAGAAAAGCTAAGCTACAAAGTCAAGTCAACTAAAAGCCAAAAAAATCAAGATAAACTTTCATATACAATTAACACAGATAGAAATACAGCTATTCTAACATTGCCAAAACCTTTGCCAAATAATAAGAAATACGAAAAAGAACTCACAAATTTTATATTAAAAATAAATTCTTTAAATATTGAAACATTAGTAATTGATTTAAGAGACAATCTTGGAGGTAGAGACCAAACGCGTTTATTAGAACATCTTATAAAAGAACCTATCACTTATAGCACCATAGAATATCGACAAATTCATAAGACTAAATATAAAAAGCACTTTACGAAAAAACTTAGGTTGCAATATTTAGTATCATCCTTAATCGGACGCTTTGTAAATAACCATCCAGAAAAAACTCTAGAACCTAAAGAACAGTTCGTTGGTAAAGTTTATGTTATAATAAATGGATATACAGTTTCCGCAGCTTCGAATTTGGCTTCAACTTTAAAAGAATTTGCTAACGCAAAAATTGTTGGTGAAGAATCTGGCGGTGGTTATAAATTATGGAATTCTGGTGGTGTTATCTTAAAACTTCCAAATTCTAAAATTTTGATCAGAATCCCTAACATAAAAGGCACAAATACAGTCAATACTAATTATCAATGTGATGGAGTATCTCCTATTATAAATTTTGATGAGGACTGTTCTGTAAAAAACAATACATCTAATACTTTGGATTTCCTTTTAGATTACATAATTAAACAAGAGGTAAATGATAATCGAAAAGAAATGCCGAAACACTAACAGCGCTTTAGCACTAGGCTCTTAAACTTCACTTCGAATAAATATTTACTACTTTTGAAAATAAATCTCGCTTCGGGTTTTGGGTGTTTTGCCTCGGTATCGCCAATCGCTAAAGGCGCGGAACGTTAGTAGAAACCGCTTGAGTTCTCTTTTCGGGCTTGGGGAAAATCGATAATGTTGTTTTCAATATCTTCGTTTATGAAGTCATAAAAATTACAAATACTTTTTAATAATAAATACAACTTAATGACTGAAAAAAAACAAAAACTTTGGGACTATTGTATTCTCTGCGCTAGAGTTTTATTGGCTTTGATATTATTTATCTATGGTTGGGCTAAACTAACAGATGGACAATTTGGAGTTACAGCAAAAGAAATGGAGAAACCTGTAAATGAACTTGGGCTTTTTAAACTTTCTTGGTATTTATTTAACCAAGAGCCATTTAAATCTTTTATAGGTATTTCGCAAATTATTACAAGTTTACTTTTAGTTTATAATAGGACTTTAATTTTAGGAGCATTAATTTCAATTCCTATACTTTTAAATATTTTAATAATTGACATTACATATATTAAAATGACTGGTTTCTACTGGAGATTAAGTTATTATTTAATATTAGACTTTTTAATTCTGTGGCATTATAGAGATAGGATGTATTTAGCGTTTAAAAGTATCTTTTTAGGTATCAGTACTAAATTCAAATATCCAATTTGGGCATATTTAATTTTACCAATTATGGCAATAGGACTCGAAATTTTTGGTGCTATTCCCAGATTTTTAGTCGAGCTAATAGTAAATCCAAGTGAAACTATTAAATCAATAAGTGAACTAACAAAATCCATATTTAATTAAATATTTTCAAAATATTTGCTAAAAAAATAGATGAACACTACCAGATGGCTTTGGTAGGTTACGCCCGAAATCGGCATCAACTATCAAGTGTTTATCGCCAATGGGCGAAACAACCAGAACCTATTAGCCCGCAGACGCATAGCCGCAAAACATTAAGAAACTATATCTCATACTTCTAGAACAAAAAAACAACAATATCTTGAATGAGTAATATCAATAAAACAAAAAAGGGATGTCAATGACATCCCTTTTTAATATTAAGTAATTAAAAATTAATTAAGTATCTCTTTTCTTACAGACTCTGTTAAATCAGTGATTTCTTTCAATTGAGCATCAGACATAATAATTTCAGAAGTTGAACTATCTTCAATTACCATTTGGCCATCTACAATTTTCGTTACAGGCTCACCTTGTACATATTTAATTTCCACTTTCTTGAAAACATCATTTAATTTAGCATACCCAGCAATGATTTTTTTGAAATATGGAATTTGATCACACATATTCAAAATTTTCATTAGACTTTCAAGAACAATTTTCTGTTCACCAATTTTCTCACGTAACTCATCATTTGATTTAGCTTTCATCGTTTGAGTAGCAACATGCAAACCTTCCAACCAAGCACCTGAAACAATTAATACACTTAATTCTCCTCTATTTTGAGAACGTAAATAAGCATCCATTTTATTAAAACTATTTATACTTATGTATTGCAATGAGTCAACATTATTACTGTTTTTTGAAAGACGTTGTAACGCTTCAAAATCAAAAAACTGTCCAACTTGAATTGCATCAGAAAGTTTTTTAATCGCACTTATACAAGCCAACGAATACATAGTTTTATCATACACGTTGATATATCCCATATCAGCAGTATAAACACCTACATTTAACGCTTGATCATAATTGGTAGTATATTTATCTACTTGAGAAGTTTTATGCATAATATTTGCATTAAAAGCTGCGCCAGTAGATTTAATTACTGTATTCATTTCCACAGGAGATGGTATAGATTGAATTAATTCATCCAACATTTTAGCTTGTTTCTTTGAATTAACCATCAAACTTGGATCACCTAATTCGTCCTCTAATGAAGTTGATTTTTCACCTCCACACGCTACTAATGACATAACCAATGCAAAAGCAGGCAAATAAATTTTAAATATATTTTTCATCGTTACTAATTGACTAAATTAATTTTTTGTAAAACCTAAGATGTTAATACCACATTTAGCTTTATCCCCTTGAAAAGAATATTCAATGTAATAAACTCCTGTAGCAGAACAAGGATACGTTAATGCTGGGAATACTTTTTTAGAAGCTTTGTCAAAATTTGAAGCAATCAACTTGTGATTACGATCATATAAAGAAATCACCATTTTGTTACCTGCAATATTCTCATCACATACAACAATTCTATAAGTTGATCCCTTTGAAAAAACGTAACTATACTCATTTTTAGCACCTCCTTTAGGATTAGCATATTCAAATGATTTAATAAAATTAAAATCATCTAATGCACTTGAACAATTGTCCATAAACGCATCTGAACTACATTGAGCATTTGCAATTCCAGCCACTAAAACAAAACCTAAACCAAGTAATTGTTTTCGAAAATTTAAAATTGAGGTAATTTTTCTCATTTTACTATTCATATAAAAATTCTATTTATTGGTAGCTAAATTAATTCTTCTATTTTTAATAACAAATGATTTTACTAAATAATAAGCAAAATCACTTAAAAGCCGAGTATCCTAATTTCCGTTCTTCTGTTTAATTGATTTTCTTCCTCTGTTTTAGCATTTTTAACAATCAGCTGAGTTTCCCCATATCCATTACTGATAATTCGTTTTTTATCAATTCGTCCTTCAACGATTAGATAATTCATCACTTTTCTAGCCCTTTCTTTAGATAAATTCAAATTATACAAATCAGTTCCTTTCTCATCTGTATGTGCACTAATTTCAATACTCACACTTGGATTTATTCTCATAAAAGAAATAAATCTATCTAACTCTAATTCGGATGATTGCTTAATATCAGATTTATCAAACTCATAATAAATATTCATTCTAAATATTTTATCCACTTTCAAAGTATCCATTTCAATACTTAAATCTAAGTCCCCATTTTCATTAACATTATCTAAAGATATATCAACTTTAGTCGGCAAATATCCTTTCTTATTTACCATCATACTGTATTCTCCATCAGGGTTTACCGTAAACCTAAATTCCCCTTGATTATCTGTCATATGTGTTTTAGTCGCTTCAATATTTGAATATAAATCTAGCTGTGCATTTGCAATAACAGAATCTTTATCCTTAACCGTTCCTTGAACATCAATACGTTCCTTCTCAATCATTTCTATGCGATAATAACTTGCTGAAGGTTCCCAAAATTCTTTCGTATTAATATGTATTTCCCGACTTTCATAACCTGGTTTAGATGCAAACAGAATGTACTCAGGAATTTTCGGATTTAAATTAAAGTTAAACATTCCCATACCATTTGATTTAGCAGTCGATTGAAGGGAATCTTTTTCATACAATTTCAACGAAACATTACTCAGCTTACTTCCTTCCTGATTAACAATTAAACCTTTGAAAAATATGTTTTCAGGAATTTTAAGGGAATCAGTAACCTTCAATGTATCAAGATTTGTTAACCTCAACGCTAGCGTATCAATTGACTTTGGCAATGTATCTAAAACAGCTACAGCAGAATCTTTTGTTAGCGGGATTAAATCTTCCTTTTTATATTCATTATCATCTTGACTATCCTTCAATACGTATGTGTTTCCAGAAGTTAATTCATAATCGAAAAAATATTGTGATTTTTCATCTATAGGCTGTGTTGCCAATTCGGCATCATTCTCTAATAAACTTACAAATGATTTTTTCACTTTAGCAATGTTCTTTGTTTGCGTTGAATCTAAATGATATAATGTTCCCGCTACTTTGATTGTTTTATCTAAAGGCCTTAATTGAAAATACAAATTGTGTTTTTCTTCAGGTGTAAATCTAGTTACACCTACTTTTGCATATCTAAAACCATCTTTTCTAGCAACCAATGTGTAACTCACATTAGGCTCTACATAAGCAGAATATATCCCGTTTTCTGAAGTAAAAATTGTTTCAGCTTTAGTTGAATCATTCACTAATTTGTACACAACGCCATCATAAAATGTTTGGTCTAATATTTTCATATCAGTTCCTTCAACACGTATTACAAAAGGATCTACATGGCTAAAACTATATACATCATCTGCTCCTTTACCATTAAATCTATCTGAACTTAATACACCTCTATTACCTATTCTATCCTTCACATAAGCAAAATCATCACCAATTGTATTAATCGGAGGTCTCATATTATGAGGTTCAGACCATGTACCATCTGGATTAAGCTTCGAAGCGAAAATATCTAGTTTTCCCATACCAGGATGCATATTCGAACTAAAATACAACGTTGAATCAGTATCAATAAATGGAAATAATTCATTCCCAATAGTATTTACAGGTTTACCAAGATTGATTGGTTTGCCCCAGGTACCATTTCCTTGCATATCAGAATAATATATATCAGTACCACCAATACCACCAGGCATGTCAGACATAAAATAAAGACGCTTTCCATCTAAGGTAATCGCAGGGTGCCCTGTTGAATAATTAAAACTATTAAATGGTACAGCACTATAGGGAGTCTTCCAGTTGCCAGCAGAATCTTTTTTTGACATAAAGATCTGTAGTGTTTTTAATCGCTTTGACTCCTTCGATTTTTCACTAATTACAGTTTTAGTGATATATAAGGTACTAAAATCTTTTGTGAATGTTCCTGGACCTTCGTGATCATTTGAATTAATACCACCAGGAAATGGAACAGGCTCTTTTATTGAATCAAAAGGCACTGAAATATCTAAAAAATAATAATCTAAAGCTGGAGCGGTATTACCACCATTAAAATTTAAAAGCGGCTTTTTACTTCCTTCTCTAGAAGAACAAAAGAAAATTCCATTTTTATAGTAATTTGCTGCAAAATCAGGAGCTATACCATTGACTTTATCTATCAACTTAATATCATATTCAATAGGTTCATCCAACCATTGTTGAGCCATCAAACAAGACTTAATCATACGATTAGCATTCGCACTATCAGGAACATTCTTCTGTTTGTATTTCTCAAAAGAACTAATTGCCTCAAGATATTTAGAACTTGCTTTCAACGCTAATCCGTAATCAAAATAACTAGATGCAGGAGTTTTCTTATTTTTTAGTATTTTTTGGAAAGTCTTTTCAGCTAATTCAAATTCTCCTGTAATTCTATAACAATTGGCAAGTTGAAGTAATGCCTTCTCTTTTTCTACTGGTTTGCCTTGTTTGGAAGCCAAAATATAGAATGGAATTGCATCCGAGAACATATTTAAGTCAAAATATCTATCCCCTTTTGACATATCATTTTTCTGAGAAAAAAGTACAGTAGAAGAAGCAAGCATTAATACTAATACCACCAACCTCGTCATATACTGATATACTTTCTGCATTGTCAAAATTAAAAATAGTATCTCGGATTAATTTCTTTAATCTGTTGAGGAGGTAAAAGCTTTATTCCATATCGAATCATAAACTCTTGGGCAGAAGATGAATAATTAGCAACACTAGAAATTCTGAAGTCATAAGAATACGAAACTCTTATTGCATCAGTTATATTTACCTTCGCAACAAAAGTCAATGCATCACCAGTCCTATAGCCAATACCTAAAGTGTATTTATCTTTATAAATAACATTTGTGTACAAGTCAACTTGCATAGGAGCACCTGCGACTTTTTTAAGTAAAAAACACGGTTGTACTGAAATCTCATTTTTTAAATCATAAACATATCCACCGGATAAGAAATAATGTTTATTGAGTTGTCCAACAATAGATCTATCTGTATTTGTAAAATTTAAATTATCGGAAAATAAATGAACGATTGAAAATCCAACAAAATAATCCCTGGCTTGAAATTGTAAACCAAAAGACGCATCTGGTTTAATCACAGATGATTTTCCGGTAGGAATAGCTTTATCAATTGGATCTATTTTATACAAGGTTGAAAAATCAATGGTTTGACTAAAAATCCCTCCTTCAATACCAACTGATAACTTTCCCTTTCCTAACCCTAAATGATAGGCATAAATTGCTGTGGCATTAAATTGTCCTGTTGCCCCAAGATGATCATTAATTATTTTACCACCAAAGCCCATGGATTTAATTTGCCAGGGAGCGTGTATAGTAACCATTTGTGTAGAAGGAGCGCCATCAATACCAATAAATTGACTCCTATGTTTTAAAGATGTAACTATCCAACCAGAACTACCAGCATAAGCAGGATTAAATACCAATCTATCAAAATTATTTTGAGTATACATAGGCTCCTGTTGAGCATAAGAAGAAAAAGCACACCACATTGGTAACAATGCGTATAACACATACATAATAATATTCATATGCTTTTTCGCCATCATCTTGTAATTACAACAAATCCTTTATATAATTCATGACCATTTCCTAAATCTAAAACATAATAATAAGTTCCATCAGGCAAATCATCTCCACTGTTGTTCTTACCATTCCATGTATTTAAATACGGACCAATTTCGTATACTATGCTTCCCCACCTATTAAAAACCAATAATTTACTTTTCGTAAAATAATCAATATCCGTTAATTCCCACACCTCATTAGCCTCATCACCATTCGGACTATAAATTTGAGGAATTTTCGATGGAAGCTCTTTTAAGCACCTATCAATCAACACTTTAATTTCATCAGTATCATAACAATAATCATTCTTAACAGTAACTTTATAAGTTGTAGTGATATAAGGAGCTGCTTTAGGTGATGCACTAGTTAAGCGATTAAGGTCTATTCCTTTTATTGAATCCCATTGATAGGCCTTACCTCCAGTTGCATCAAAACTTACACTATCTCCTCTACAGATTGTAACATCTCCTCCTGCGTTCGCTTTAGGGAAATTAGTATCAACCATAATTGTTACTGAGTCTTGAGTACTTGAGCAACTGTTACTTGTAACTGTTAATTTATAGGTCGTTGTAGAGGATGGATTTACCTCTATATTCTTGGTTTTTTGTCCTGAACTCCATTGATAAACTGAATTTGGATAATATGTGTCGTCAAAAGAAGTTTCAATAGTCGCCTTCTCTCCCTTACATAAACCTAAAACATCAGATTTTATCGTTGGATTAGGTATTGGATGAATATCAACATTGACATCAAAAGGTAATCCACTACAAAATCCAATATCCCCAGAAATAGGTGTTACTGTATATTTTAAAGTACCTGAAATAGTCTTAGTAGATAATTTTTGTCTTATTAAATTACCTGGTATACTTTGTGCAATATAGCCCAATATAGAATCTTTAGGATTTACTATTGGCACATTCCATGTATACTTAGTATTCAATGGTACTATATCACTAACACTAGGATTGACAATCAAAGAATCTTGATCGCACAAAATCTTATGAATATTAGCAATCGTTGGAACAGGATTGACATTAACTGTTAATAAAGTATCATTACCTACACAACCATAAGCTGATGTTGGAATGATCGAATAAATAACTTGCTGTACAACATTAGAATGATTTATCAAAATATCATTTACACTATCCATACGCTGTATTTGAGTTGATTCTCCTGATACAAAACTATTATCAATAGCATGCCATTCATAAGTTGCATTTATATTACTCTCAATTTTTGTTAATACATCTAAATTACTACACTGACTCTTTATTAAAACAGAATTAACCACTGGTCTTGGCTTTACAACAATTGGAATTTTAAATGATGCACCATTACATATCGTAGAACGTGGAGTCACCAAGTAAAATGTTTGTGCCAAATTAGTTGTTACATTGTATAATGTATCGGAAACGGAATTTTTTCCAACAAGTTCATTATTTGCACCTGTTATAGCACCATTAGGAATACTTGTTGGAGTTGACCAAGTATAAACTGTACCAGTTGGAACAATTGTTGAAGAGTTCGGAACACCATTTATAGGTGTTTTAAGAAAATGTTCTCCACTACATAATGAGTCAGTAATAAAATCTGGAATAGTTGGCACTGCATCAACATTTACAGTATAAAAAAATGATTTTCCCGTGCACGTACCCGAGGTTCCTGATTTAGGAGTCACGGTATAAATCAGTTGGCCTGATCTATTATTCGAATTATTTATAGTTTGAGAAATTGTAGCTTGCAAATTTGCTTGTGCTGACATACCTGACAATATACCTGGTAAAGATTCTGTTGGATTAGTCCAAGTATATTTAGTTCCGTTAGGAATAATATTATTTAACTGATTGTTAATTGGTGTGAAATTAAAGGCACTTCCACTACATATAGTATCAACTTTATTATTTATTTGTGGAACTGGATTAACTTTTACTTGAACATTTTGCGAAGGACCTACACAACCTGCTAATGAAGTAGGGGTCACTAAATAATTTACTAATTCCTGTAAAATAGAGGTGCTTTTTAAAGAGTCTTTTAATAGATTGCTATTTTGAAGATTGGTTGATTCACCAATAATTTTAGGATTATCATTTGCTATCCAATTATAGTTTGATTTTACTACAGATGTAAGTGGTATATTTACTTCATTCCCTCCACAAATAATTTGTATGGATGAACTTGACATAGAAGGGATTGGATTAACTACAACCGAGACACTATTAGAAGCAACACTTACACAAGTATTTGTATCAGTTGCAATCACATAAAGTGTTTTTGGTATGTTTAATCCTACATAAATTTTGTTTTGTGAATTTGTATTTTGAACACTTATAGCGCCTTCATAAAAATTATAACTTGCCATTTTTGCAGGTGAAGCTGTAAACGTAATATTATCTCCATCACATATACTATTATCAGCATCGGAAGTTACTAACGTAACAACTGGTAATGAAAATAATTTTATATTAAGTGGTGAAGTAATATTACCAATACATCCGAAAGAATGAATTGCATTAGCTGTTATTAAGTATGGTTTTGATATCGCTGATTGAACATATTGTTTATTAGAACCACTCTGAACTTCAATACCATTGTCATAAAACTTATAAGTTGCAAAATTAGTTGGTGTTGCATTTATTTGTAAATCAGAACCAGCACATATACCTGAATTAACCGCATTACTTGTAATTGTCACAACTGGTTTTGGAACCATTACCAAAGGAAAAATAGCACTATTACCAGTACAACCTATATCATCAGTAACAACTACTTCTAACTGAACAGATTGATTTATATGATTAATTACATATTCATTACTATTTGATGTTTGTAATATGTTAGAACCATTCTTAAATAAATAGTTAGAAAAACCTGTTGGTAATACCGTAAAGGTAACAGCATCTTGTTCACAAATACTATCGTTATTTATTGAACTTGAAATAGTTGCAAATGGTTTTGGATTTACTACTACCCTAATCAATTTTTTAACTGCAGGACAAAATGGTTCATCTGTTCTACGAATTTTCACAACTACTGTATCAGTAAATGATGGAGTTAGTATATAAGATGTAACAGTATCTTCAACTTGATTATCCCAAGAGATAACACTAGTTGAATTGTTTATATTGGTGACTCTTAATTGAATATTATTTCCATCACAAATTGACGTATGATATGTAACGTCATATTTTACAGCAGTACAAACAGAATCAATATTATCTGTTGTATGCCTATGTATTGTATCAGACTCTAAACTATTACCACATGCGCCATTTCCAAGCGCTATTACTTTTGCTATTTTAATTTCATTCATTAATAATCCAGTTATAACATGAGATCTACCAGTTATACCGCTAGAAGGTGTTATATAAGGACTGCCATCAATACTTATCATATATCCTGTTGCTTTCGGAACAGAATCCCAAACAAATTCAATGGTTGAATCAGTTATATTTCCAGAATTAATAATTGGTCGTTCTAAAGGATCATCAATACTAATAGCAACAACATTTGAAGTATCTATACAATTTCCATTACGGGCAACAACTTTTAATAATGACCCATTACGAATATTATTGGATTTATAAAAATTTTGGTAACCTGAACTTATTAAAGCGGAACCATTATAAAATTTATATAAATCATAATCAACTGGTGAAGCAATTAAATTAATAGAATCATTAGAACAATTAATGTTTGGAACTATAGACAATGTTACATTCGGTTGTTTAATCACTTCAATTCTAACAAATTTTGAACTAAAAGGACAATTCAATTCACTTTGATTCTTTACAGTTACGATAACCACAGTATCTTTTGTAGGTTTGATTGTTTTTACAAGTGTCTTACTATAATTAACCCTATTGAATGAAGCTAAATAATTTGGAATAGATATAGATGAAATATTCACATCAACACTAGCCCCCTCACAAATGCTTAAATTATTTTGAGTATTAAATGATATCGCAGTACATGGAGAAGTAAAACAACTTGATTGAAGTGAAATTTGAGAATTACCGCATATTGTTGATCCTAAAGCTTTAACTGATATGTATGCAGCAGTCCCCGGATTTAAACCATTTAACACATGTTTTAATCCTGAATTTCCTGATGTTGGGGTTATCCATGCTCCACCATCAATACTTACTTGATAACCAATTGCACCTGCAACCTGATCCCACTTAAATTCGATTGAAGATGTACTAGAAGTACCACAATTAACTACAGGCTGTTCTAACGGTTTTATTACATTATTCACAATAATATTAGACGTAGAAGTACAACCTTTCTCTGTGGCAACAACTTTTAAAGGAATTGCATTTTTTATCTTCTTTAAACTAACACTGTTCTTCCAATTATTCTGAATTATAGCGTTCCCATTATAAAATGTATATTTCTCATAACTAGAAGGAAGCGCAGTAAGAATAGTACCAACTCCATCACAGCTTGTAGTAGGCTGACTAGAAGTTAAAGTCACTGTAGGTATTTGATTTACTTTAATCTTAAATACTACATCTTGTGGTGGGCAAGTCGCTAAAGTTAAAGAGTCAATTAAAATTGCATGTACATCAATATCGTTTGTAGGTGAAATTCTGTATGTTGTATCCAAATTAGCGATACCTCCATTCCAAGCAACTGAATAACTTGAAGAATTTAAATTACTTAAATTTAATAATACAGATTTTCCTTTACAAATTGTATCATAACCTTTATAATTAAATTTTATTGGATTACAAAATACAGCACTACATGCCTTTTCATCAGAAACCAAACTAGTACCACAACCTGACTCACCAATAGCTCGGACAACTATTTTAGCTGTATCACCTGAATTGACACCACTCAAAATATGTTTATAACTTAAACTTCCATTAGAGGGAGATTGAAATATCCCACCATTAATACTGACTTCATATCCGATTGCTCCTGGAATGGTATCCCAAGCAAAAGCAATTTGACTTGTTGTTGAATTTGAACAGTTCACAACAGGTTTTGGTAACTTAGGAATTACATGCATTACATATGCATTACTCGAAGTTTTTCTACATCCATTCAAATTAGTCGCTTCAACAAAAATAGAATCTCCATCTTCTAATGAAGATGTTAATAAAGTAGAAGATAATCCACTTTGAAGTGATTCACTAAAATTAAAAAAGGTATATTGCTTATAGTTAGAGGGATTACCAGTAAAAACGACGGGGTCATTCTTACAAATTATCGTATCTAATTGATCATATAAAAGCGAAACAGTTGGCTTTACTTTCACCTTGATAGGTTTATTATCACTTTTTTTCGATGAACATCCTTTTACATCATAACCAACAACATAAAATACATCACCATCGTTAATTAAACTCGATGTGTACAAATTATCAGTGCCCGATTGTATAAGACTACCGTTTTTATAATATTTATAATCTACTAAAGATTCAGGAGTCGTAGTAAAAGTAATCTCTTCACCAGTACAAATGGTATCAAAAGTTGAAGCGAGTGTTATAATTGGACTCACCATTACTGTGATTTGCTTTGAAGTATTTGATAAACATGTACTATCCGTGATGGTTAAATCAATTGTCTTTATACCTCCTTTATCCCAATTTACCCAATGTGGCCCTTTTGTACTATTCGATTTAGATACACCCCCATTAAAATTCCAATTATATGTTGCATTTGTACCAGCAGCACCATTATATGATACCAGCGCAGAATCACTTGTGCAAATTATCAAAGGATTGATTAAAAAATCTGAACTCGGTGACGTTATTACATTAACAATATTGGACGTGGTACTTTTACACCCTAAAATACTAGTAACCGTAAGTGATATTTGTTTAGTTCCTGGCACAATATATTGAATTGTAGCAGGAGTAATCGTAGTATCAATTGCTGTAGCATTATCTAATGACCATTCCCATTTTTTTATATTTACTGCTGAAACATCAGTAGTATTAGTAATCGTAACAGGTAGAGGGGCGCATCCAGAATAATTATCTAAAACAAAATCAGGACTTGGAAGTGAATTCACAGTCATTAATTTACTCATTGTTTTAGATTCCTCACACCCTTTCGTATTAGTTACAGTCAATTGGACATCATAGACACCACCAACACTATACGTTTTAATTGGATTTTTTTGAATTGATGATGTGTTGTCACCAAAGTCCCAATTATATGTACCCGATTGTGAAAGGTTTGTGAACTTTGCTTGATCATTTATAGCACATACAGAAGAAGTATCTACTTTAAAATTTACTTTAGGTCTCGCATAAACAGTTACAACTACTTGCGTTGCTGCACCACCGTTACAATTCTTCGTCATTGTAACCGTATAGGTTGTATCACCAAGTACTCCACTATCAAAAATATGAAATGGTGTCGTTGATGTTGACGTTGGCTTACCATCACCAAAATCCCAAGTTCTAGAAACGGAAGGATTTGGATCTATAAATAAAACCGAAAATGGTGCACATCCTTTAAGTGTTCCTGTAGTGGTATTAAACTCAATTGTAGGTATACACTGTCCGAATAAATTATTGAATTGAAGAAAAAACAATAATAACATTCCAACAAATAACTTTTTGCTTGACAAAACCTTACCTATTGAAATACTATATTTCATCTCCTATTTATTTAAAATTTACTTCTTTTTTTTCAAACTCGTAACAAAGTCCATCACTTTTTTAAATCCATCGTAGTATAATGAGATATATAACAAGATAGAAAAAATCCAAATCACCGAAATGTTAAATCCATAAGTACTATACAAACTGCCAAAGAAACTTTTATTCGGAGAAAAGAAATGAGTTCTAAATCCACCTTCTGTATCAGCATCCATAAAAATTGGATCTTTTTTCTGAATTAAATAATTGTCTTTTATGATGATTTTATTTTTCTCAACTGATTTAGTAACCAACTCATTTAAATAATCATTCAAATAATCTTCTTTAGCCTCAATATATGCATTTGCTTTTTCAGGCGTATCTTGCATCTTTTGTAAAATCAATAATTTCTTACCATTGATAGCATTAAAGATTTCTGAATAATGATCTAATAGATTTGTTAAAATAGTCTTAGTATTTTCAGCAACATTATCATTAAATTTGGATGGAGTTAAGTTCTCTATTCCTTCAAATGATACCATTTTAACTCTTCCTTTCTCCAATACTAATTCATTAGAAATTGTTTTCAGTTTGTCTTCAATCAAGAATTTAATTGAATCGCCTTTTTGAGATTGTAACTCTATCGTTTCATCTACTAACTCTTGTAATTTAGGAATGTAATAAGCTTGTTTAAAAGAAGCCATACTCTCTTTTTTCTCAAGATCAAAGATTTCTTTTTCAAATGGATTGTTCATAAACTGATTTACCATCAAACCTTCAAATGCCCAACGAGAGACCATTACTTCAGCAATTGCAGGAACATCTTCACCTCCTCCTATAGAACGATTTAGTTTATCAAAACTAAACATTGCACCACCTAAAATCATTTGTGGAATAACAATAAGTGGAATCAAAATATAAATAGTTACCGCTGAATTGAAACTTGCCGAAATATTCAAACCTAACAAGTTAGCAAAACACGAAACGGAAAATAGCATCCACCAATAATCCCAATACATGCCATGAATACCAACTATGCTATTTCCAATTACAACAAATAGTAAAGATTGAATTGCAGAAAGTGTAAATAAAATAGTCATTTTAGAAACTAAATAACTTGACTTACTTAAGTTTAGAAATTTTTCACGTTTCAGAATTTTTTGATCTCTAAATATTTCTTCAGCACTTACGGTTAATCCAATGAACAACATAACAATAATGCTCATAAAAATAAATGCGGGAATATTCTCATTATCTCTAAAAATATAATCAGCTCCTGGTATTTCTACATAACGAATTATGTATGATAATACGAAGGCTAATACAGGAGCTTCTAATAGATTGATCCACAAATATTGTTTGTTACTCAACTTTGAAAATAAATCTCGTGTAGCAAATATTTTAGATTGTTTAAACCAAGAAGGAATGCTTAACGAAAATTGTGGTACTTCCTTTACATCTTCAGAACGTTCGTATGAATTCGTTTTTTCATATAACTGTCTCCATTGTAATGGTGAAACTTTTCTGTTTTTGGTGTAATTACCATAATCATCGACAATTTTAGCCTCAATAATATTGAATATCAATTCTGGATTTACATTACCACAGACTAGACATTGCCCTTGTTCCGCATTAGCTTGTTTATCTGCTTGTTTAAAATAAACTACAGCCTCTACTGGATTACCATAATAGATCTGATAACCGCCGACATCCAAGAAAATAATCTTATCGAACATTTTATATATATCCGATGAAGGTTGGTGAATCACTACGAAAATTAACTTTCCTTTCAAAGTCAACTCACGTAATAAATCCATTACATTCTCAGAGTCTCTAGATGATAAACCAGAGGTTGGTTCATCAACAAAAAGTACAGCTGGTTCACGAATCAACTCTAAACCAATGTTCAACCGTTTACGTTGACCACCAGATATTGTTTTTGCTAATGGGTTACCAACTTTTAAATCTTTACGCTCAGCCAATCCAAGGTTATTCAACACTTTCATAACTAACTCTGTTAGCTCTTCATCTGTCAAATCTTTAAAACAAAGTTTAGCATTATAGTAAAGGTTTTCAAATACTGTTAATTCCTCAATTAACAAATCATCTTGAGGAATGTAACCAATTAGACCTTTTACTTTATCTTTTTCAGTGTTAATATTAATACCATTAATTAATACTTCTCCACTTGTTACCTCTTCAATACCCGATAGTGCATTCAACAGAGTTGTCTTACCAGCACCACTTGCTCCCATTAACCCTATCAATTTTCCTGAGCCTTCTGAAATATTGATATCTTGTAATCCCATCGCTCCATTAGGGAACTGGAAACTAATATTATCTGCATGGAATGATAATTTTACACCATCACCATCAGCCATAAAGTTCGCTACAACGTCGCTATAATAAACTGGTTTACCTCCAGGTACTTTGATTGTACTCCCTGTAGCAAACAAGTACATACGATTAGGATTGACAGGTAAGCCATTTAAGAAAATATCACTTTTCCCCGTATATTTCAAGAAATATAAGTCTTCAGAAACGACTTTCAAAATGACTATACTTCCATCTAAATGAGAGGCAATATGTTTACAAGAATAATTCCACTCTTCCTCTTCACTATTAATAACCATAATTTCAGGCACTTCACGCAATTCTTCCGTCTCTTTAACACAGAAGTCAACTATTGCTTGAAATTCTCTCTCCTCAAATTTAAATACTTCAGATACTGTGTGGATAATAGCCATTCGTTGTTCCGAGAAAGAACGATCAGCTGCTATCAACTCTAATAATCTGACAAGTACAATTACTTTTTGTTTCTGAGTAAGTGTTTTATTAATTTTCTTACAGATACCCAATGTTCTAACCGAATCCTTTACAGAGGTAAGTTTTTTAACTGGATTCCCTTCTTCATCTAATTCTACTGGACCAACAAATTCATCATAAAGAGCCATATACTCTTTAACCAAGTCTTCGCTTAATTGAAAAAACAAGAACTCTTCCACAAATTTTCGTTCGCTTTGCGAAGCACCATCATCTTGTTTAGCGATAATAGCGAACAATTGCATCAGGGCTTTTAATATTTCCTCAGACATTTTTTGAAATTTAAACTGTTAGTACAATAGAAAGCAAAATGCTAGACAAGGAATAAATCTTTGTCTAGCACTTTAATAATCAACAACTTATTATTAATCTTCAATAAACTTGAATGGTACTTCAACTATTTCAGAATATTCTTCTCCTGCTTCTTGCATATCTTCATCATCTTCTTCGTAATGCCATTCAACAGTAATGTTTTTTCCATCCTCATGCAATTCTTCTAAACGCATTAATATATCCAAAATTATTTTTGAAGAAGCTGTATTAAAATACGTCATTTTAAAAACAAACGTAGCAGCATCATTAGCATTATCACCATATTCAGCAATCCAAGCAAAAACTGGTGCATAGAATGTTGATACGTCTTCAGGTAATGATTTTCCTGAAAATTCAAATTTACCTGCCGCTTTATCTAAATGAATTGCAGGTGTATCGTCTGTTTTATTAATAATTAATGGTTCCATACCTAACTACAAATTAATATTATGATTTTAAACTGTTACTTTTTATTCTTCACCTGATACTCTACTTACTCTTGATTTCAATAAGAAAAAAGAGTTATCAGCATCGATTGGCTCAAAATGATATTCCAATGGGTTACCCGTTTTACGAGCAATGTCTATGAAACCTAAACCAGCACCCCCTTTTTCAGAAATTGCTGTTTCACGCATTTTGAATTTGTGTAGTTCTTTCAAACCATCCTTATCCAAAGAATTGATATTATCAATCATTTCTTTCAATGCAGCAATGTTTTCATTTGCAATACCATTACCAGAAGTAATGAAATATTCTTTTTCATCGCTACCAATTAAGAAAATACCTGTTTTAGCAAGTCCATCTTCTAGGTTATCCGATGCAGTAGCTGTATCATCATCCGCATGTTTAGCAATGTTTTGTAAACATTCTACCATTACGTGATAAACTTTCTTTTTGATTTTACCATCCTCTTCTACTTTCTCCAGATTTTTCTCTGTCATAGATGTAAAAGCTTTAGTAATCTCTTGAGTTACTTCACCTTCATAGGCTAGGGTAAGTTTTTTATCTACCATCATTCTATGAAAATTCACTACGAATTTCATATAATCAGACTTATTTTCAAGTCCTGCTCCTTTTAACTCTTCCATACGTTAAAGCTACTTATTTGTTGATTATTATTTACTATATAATTATACTATTTATTAGAAATGAAATGTTAGTATTCTATCCCAATAAACAATACGTCATCCATTTGTTTGTGTGGTCCTTGCCATGCGTCAAACGCCTCCTGTAAGGCTACATTTACATCTGCAATAGACTTATCTTTATTTTCTACTAAAATTTGACGTATGCGCTTTGGTCCAAATTTCTTCAAATCATCCGCATTTGGTCCACCAAATTGATCTGGGAATCCATCAGAACAAACATATACTCTATCCCCTTTTTGTAAAACAGTTTCAAAATTTGTAAACACATCTCTACCTCTGTATTGAACACCTCCGATAGGATATTTATCGCCTTTTAATTCTTCTAATTCTTCATCTGCTTTTTGGTCATGTCGAACAATATACAAAGGTCTATGCGCACCAGAGAAACAGAATTCACCCGTCTCCAAATTTAAACGACACATACCAACATCCATACCATCACGTTCGTTCTCCCCTCCTTCTTGACCTTGACGTAACGTTTTAACCATAGAACTATGTAACTTATCCAACATTACAGAAGGTGTTGGTGTTTCGTAGGTAATGATTTCATTTAAAATTAACGATCCAATTACCGAAAGTAATGCTCCTGGGACACCATGTCCAGTGCAATCTGCAGCAGCAAAGTAAATGAATCCTTCCTTTTGAACAATAAATGGAAAATCCCCACTTACGATGTCTTTTGGTCTAAACATCATAAATGAATTTGGGAAAACATCATTTAATACTATTTCCTTTGGTAATATTGAATTCTGAATACGTTTCGCGTAATTAATACTATCCTGTACTTTTTGATTCGCTTCTTTGATTTTATGTTCAGCTTCTTTCGCTTCTGAAATATCATGTAAAATCATCAGAATAGACTCAAGTTCACCATCTTCACCAGATTCAGGTAATGCGTTGACTTCCATGAATAATTTAGCACCATTCAAATCAATGAATTCCATTTCAGTACTAATATGACTCCCTTTTTCCTTTAATTCTTCAATAATTTCTTTCCAACGAGAAACAATCATTTCGTCTAATGGTAAAGCGTCAATATGAGCAGCTCTAAACTGATCAGATGAAGTACCTGTATATTTTTCAATCGCTGGATTGACATAGCTAATTAATCCTTGTAAGTCAAAACGCAAGATAATATCTAACGAGTTTTCAGACAAGGCTTGCATTTTCGCTCTCTCTCGTTGTTCTTTCTCAGCTTTTTTACGTTCTGTAATATCGCGGATATTAAACAAAATCCCATTTATTGATGGGTTGTCAACTAAGTTTCTACCTGTTGTTTCTACCCATGTACGGCTCCCATCTGGCTTAAGGTAAGTATATTGAGCTGTATATACATTTCCAGGATTATATTTTAAATCCTCAAACAATTTACGAACCGTTTCTTTTCCTTTTGGATGTACACGGTCAGTCTCCATACTACCAATAAGTTCTGACGGATTATAACCTAAAATGTTATTAATAGAAGGACTAGCATATTTTACAGCACCATCTTCATCATAGATATTGATAATCTCTGACGCATTCTCTAAAAGTACCTGAGTACGTTCCTGTTGTTTGTTAACCTCTTGTATTTGAACCTCCAATTCCTTGTTTGTACGCTCAATCATTTCTTGATTTTCCTGCATCTGGCGCGCATTCTCCATCAATTGTTCTGATTGTTCACTCAACTCGGAACTCATTTTTTGAGATTCATTCAACAAACGAACAGTCTTCTCATTTACTTTCACATTGAAAATCGTACGAGCAACAATATCACTTAACTCTTGAATAAAACGAACTTGTAATTCAGTGAATTTATCAAAACCAGCTAATTCAACAGCACCATAAACTGCTTCGTTCGTAATTAACGGAACAATTAATATACATGAAGGTTTTTTATCTCCTAATAATCCCGAAGTGATAGTCACATATTCATCAGGAATTTCAGTTCTAAATACGGTATCGCGTTCAATAGCTGCCTGCCCTACTAAACCTTGACCAAAACGAAATTTAGCACTTAAATACTTCTTTTTATTATATGCGTAACTGCCAACCATCTCGATGTAAACATCGTCTTCGTTATCATCATTTACTATGTAAAATGCACCTTGAATTGCACCTATTTTTCGTGTTAAATAAGCAACAACTTCCTCACTCAATTGGATAAGTTCAGTATTTCTTCTTAAAATTTCAGAAACTTCAGCAACTCCAGAAATAATCCAATTTCGTTCAACTTCATTTTTGTTAGCTTCAAGCAGACTCTTGCGCATTTCAAGTAATGCCTTTCCAAGGATATCTTTTTCACCATTTGGTTCAAATTCAGAATTAAATTCACCCTTACCGATTTCTTCAGCAAACAAAGCTGTTTTTTGTATCGTTTCTGTTTGAACTTTTACTGTCTGATCTAAAATTGAAATTTTTCTATAAAACTTCAAGCCTATTACCAATGAATATATTCCCAAAATAAATGGAACTAAATCAATGAAATACAAATATCCGTCCTCTTGATGTAATTTTGACAAACCATCGATCGATACAGATTGTTTTGAATTAATCAATAATAAAATCCAAATAGCAATCAATATTCCAAGTCCTATAAAAAAGGATTTTAAGAAATATTTCATCAATACTATTTGTTTGTGTTTATTTCTTGCAGATGTCATACAATACTTTATTAATTTGTTATTTGTTGCGCCAAAGCATCTTCTAATTTAATAGAAAGTTCTTTGATGAATTGTTCATCTTCTTCTGTGAATTTTTTAAAAGAAGCCAATTCGACTACTCCAACTACTTGATTATTATTCTTCACTGGAAAAATAATCATAGCTGTAGGACTAGCGTTACCTAATCCTGATAATATTTTGATGTACCCATCAGGCACCGTTTGTATATTGATAAGTTTATTCTCTTTCGCAACTTGTCCTGACAAGCCTTCTCCAAATTCAAATTCAATTATCTCAGATTCAGGTAAATGATATGCATAACCAGCTATAAACTGAAGATAGTGAATATTCTCTCTTTCTTTGGCAATAAAAAACGCACCTTGTGATGCATCTAATTCCTTAGCAACAGACCATAAAAAATCTTTCGCTAAATCTTTAATAGAAGTTGCTGATTTAATCTTTTCTAAAATATTTTCAATCCTTTGCGAATTCATATCTTTCCGAATTTTAGACCTAATTTACGCAATAGTACGCAAATGGCATTATTTTTTTAAATATTTTTTAATAATACTAGTTATACATTTGTACGTATATGTACGACTTATCAATTCCCTTATGTTTTAATATTTCTTTCGTTTTAGTCACCATTCTTTCCCATCCAACTATTACATAAAATATTTCTGAGGCAGAAGAAATAAAATTACTATCATTTGTGAAATAACCACTACTACAAAATAGATTTTCCTCTTTTGTAACGTAAGGAGAATAATTGAAATTGGATTTCATTTTATTCAATAATGACCATTCGTCGTGGTAAATTAATTCTGAATAATTATGAGCACCATAAATTAATTCAATATGTCTCGCGTTATTATCCTGCTCAATCTGATGATGAATTATATGTCTTATTGGAGCAATCCCTACGTCAGTACAAATTAATTTCACATTTTTATTAAGTAAAACTGATTTAGGCACACCTCCGAATGGACCTTTAAATTCAATCACATCCTTTTTGGACAAGCTATAGATTAGGTAATTAGAAACAACTCCATTTGGCTTCAACTGAATCAAAAATTCGATAATATTACCTTGTATAGAAGCAATTGAATACGAACGTTTATATTCAACTCCTTTCACCGTAATCAATAATGAAATATATTGACCAACATATTCAATATTAAGACTTTCACGAGAGCATTCAAAGAAAAATCGGTAACAAGTAGATGATACTTGATGTTTCTCTATGAAAACTAGTTTATTCGACTTTTCAACTATAGTTTTAACTTGTAAATCGACATTAGAAGACCTTTGAAGTAATCTGCCTACCACTTGAAAACGATTCATTACATCATCCATGTGCGGAGCATCTTGCATTTCAAGTGTTAAATCTTTACCAGCATCATGAAAATAATGCTTTCCATCCTTAAACAATTCTGAAGAAGTAACATCATAAATCAATCCTTTGTAACCAACCCAAATATTAGGAAGTGTTCTTCCATCACGTTGCGCTAATTCATCGATTGTATATGTAGTTTCCTGATTCATTTAAATCAAGGTTTAATAGAAACTAGGAACTTACAAATTTCATCAATTGTTAAAATATGATCCATCTGAGCAGCTTTAATCGCTGCATCGGGCATAGTTTTTATCGTTGCTTCGTCAGGATTTTGTGCAATTGTATAAGCACCTCTTTCTTTCGATTTACGAATTCCATCAGCGCCATCAGTATTTGCTCCAGAAACTATTACACCAACCATTTTGTCTTTATAAACGTAGGAAGCTGTATCAAATGTCAAATCTATTGAAGGACGTGAATACTTCACCATCTCTTCAGTAGATAAGGCAATAGTGTTTCCCAATTCAACATACATATGGTAATTAGATGGAGCCAAATAAGCAATTCCAGGTTTTATTTGTTGTTTATCATGTGGCTCAATCACTGGAATATTCGATTTAATACTCAACGCTTCAACGAAACCATTACGAATATGCTTTAATCTATGTAGTGCCAAAAACACAGGAAATGGATAATCTTTTGGTAATGAAGATAATATCTTAACAACTAAAGGAAAACTTCCTGCCGACCCACCAATTACAACCGCTTTGAAGTTATTCATACTCACTTATTATATTTTTTTCTGATAAATTTTTTCTTCCAAAGAAAATGTACTGAAATTCTCTGCTGATTTACACCACGCAATTGTTTCTTTAGATCCGACCGCTAAAAAACCACCTAATGACATACATTTAGCAAACTTAGCTATGACTTGATCTTGTAATGGTAAATTAAAATAAATTAATACATTTCTACATAATATAATATCAAATCGCTGAAATTGATCTCCTTGTACAAGGTCAAATTTTTTGAATGTTACATTTTTCAACAAATCAAGATCCATGTATGCATAATCACCATTTGTTTTAAAATAATTATTCAACTTTTTGGGACCTTCATATTTCTCATAGTTAAAGCCATTCAATTCCATATTACGTGCAGGATATTTTCCTTCTAACGCTTTTGCTATCACATCTTCATTAATATCACTAGCAAATATGCGAGCTTTATCATACAAACCTGCTTCCTTCAATGCTATAGCCATAGAATATACCTCCTCACCAGAAGAGCAAGCAGAGTGCCAAATACGAATAACAGGAAAATCTTTAACCAAAGGAAAAACAGATTCTTTCATTTTTTTCCAAAACGAAGGATCACGAAACATTTCGGTTGTGTTTACTGTTACCTCTTTTAAGAACAATTCATAGAAAGGTTTATCCGTAGCCACCCTATCAGTTAACTTCTGCATGTTCTCAAATTTATACACTTCCAAAATTCTTGAAAGTCTTCTTTTGAAAGAGGATAATGCATATTCTCCAAAATCAAAACCGTAGTTTGTTTTAATTGCAGTTACTAATGTTCTAATTTCTTTAATATCAATTTCTATCTCCATAGTTTATTAAGGCATAATGTATTGTGCTCAATCTTAACAAAATTACTCATAGCATAAATAAAAATATATGACCTCAATCAGTTAAATGAATTTATGTATAGTAATATTTTATCAAAAATATAAATAATGATTAAGTAAAAGCACGCAAAATGAATAATTTTTTTCAAATTAGAATCAACAAAAAAAGCCGTTCATTTGTATGAACGGCTATCTATAAATCATTTCTAATTAAGCAATGATTGTAGCTAATTTTAAAACTTTTACAACTTCGCCAAAACTATTTTTAACAGGGCTATAAATTGCATTTAATTTTATTTCATTACCAAGTGCATCAATACGTCTAATTTCAGCATGCGCTGGTATCCCCGCAGCTAAGTTATCCCAAAAAACAGCATATTCAGATGAATTTACAATATCCGCTGGAACAAAGATGCGGTGGTGTTTTCCTTGAATTTCAGGCAAGGTATACTTAACTGTAGACAAGAAATTATCGTTCGCAGTAATGATCGTACCATCTGGTTTAAATTCGATTGTTGCCATAGTAGCATCAATTCCAGCCATAACACCTTTCATTTCAGCCATTTGTTCCGCGTTAATCATCGTCTGTTTTTCCATCTCTTCTTGCGTTGCAACCATCTCCTCCATATTCTGACGAATCTCTTCTTCTTGTTGCTGCATTTGCTCTACCATACGACTCATTTCAGCTTCCTTACGCTCCATCTCTTCTTGCGTAGCTTGCATCTCTTCCATATTCTGACGCATCTCTTCTTCTTGCGCACGCATTTCTTCCGTTTGTTGCTGCGACTGCTCTAACAAGATTTTAGTGCGCTCGTTTGTTTTCGCTGTAGATAAAGTAGAAGCAATACTTTCTGCTAATTTGTTTACAAAATCAATATGGTATTGCTCAAATAAATTAAAAGAAGCGATTTCAATCACACCAAAAGTTTCATCATTCACTGTCAATGGTACTATCAAGAAAGCATTAGGTGTAGCGCCACCTAACCCTGAAGTTATGTTTACGAAATCTTCAGGAACATCCGTGATATATAAAGTATCTGATTCTTGCCAAGCTTGACCTACAAGACCTTCTCCTTTATCAATACGCATGTGTAAATACTTTTTCTTATTCCAAGCATAACAAGCTATTAACTCTAAGTATTCATCTGATTTATTAACATCATTAACAACAAACAACGCCCCCTGATTAGCATCTAAATACTTCACTAAACCAGAGATAATATTATCTGCTAAAATTTCAATCCCTTCATTATTTCCACGAAGAATATCTCCGAATTTCGCCAAACCTTCTGTAGTCCAATTACGTTTTTTATCGTCCTCAGCAACACGAACTAAATTCTCACGCATGTTTAATAAAGAATAACCTAATACATCTTCATTGCTCAATGCATGGTAATTCGCTTGTAACTCACCAGAACCAATTTTTTCAGCAAATTCGGATTTTTCTTTCAAACCATCCACTAAACCTTTCAAAGCAACAGACATTTGACCAACTTCATCTTCAGAATTTACTTCGTCTATTTCAACTAAGTTACCCGACGCTAGTACCTCTAGGTCAGCTTTTAATTTATTGATGTTTCCAGATATTCTTTTTGCTAAAAGGTAAAAAATGTAGCATATAAAAATTGTAATTAAAATTACAGCTACAAACAATACTAATAAATTACTTACAAAGTAATCAAAGTTAAATTTTGCTTTAGGTATAAAAGTCAAGGTATTCCAATCTTTTCCTTTATATATGTAAGCCCCTTTACCAGTTGCTTTCCCTACAATATAATCTTCAGAGTTGATTGTTTTTCCTTTATAATCAAATTTAGAGCCATTATTAAAATCAGCTTCAGAAATTTGAACTCCATTATTAACTAACATATCTTCATCTGCATCAATTGTTTGATTAGAAGCGTTTGTTACTAGCATAAATGTTCCTGGAAGGTTTTCATTCAATACTTCTTGCGTTTCTTTACGAATGCCTTGAGTAACTTCTGCCCAGTTTGCAAAGTTGTACCATGTTCCTACTACATTTCCATCATTATCTTTGATTGCAGCAGCAAAAGCCATACCCCAACCATTGTTTCCGTTAACTGTTGCAGATATTTTGTTCACCATAAAATCAGAGAACCATGCCCCACCTTCTGGTCCTGAACCAGAAATACACGTACGGAACCAATCTTCGTTAGCAAAGCTTTTTCCGATTAAATCACGTGTATTCACAAATTTTCCTGTTTTATCAACAGTATTAGCAGCAACCACTCTTCCATTGATATCCGTAATCATCATTAAATCATACAATACGTAATAACTTACCATTGTATTAATAAAATTCTGAGCATCATTGGAGACAGTGTCCGAAACAGCAGTTTTAACCGCTAAACGATTGTAAGCAAAAGCTTGAACATCTCCAAAACGTTCGTAAAAGTTTCTGTCAATTTTTTCAATTACAGAAGTAGCATTTGCTTTCGCTTGAATAGCATATTGATCATTGGTGCTTGACAATGATGATACAGTAATGTATCCTATTATTAACACTGTTAATGCAGCCATAATAACAATGGATGTGTACAACAACTGCTGTGCTAATTTTAACTTTTTAAGTGATAATTTATTCATAACACTATGTTTATTTACTTATTTATACAACTAAGATACGAAAATATACTTATTACCAAATGCATCAAAAATTATTTTATTTCGAATCTCTCTATAAAAAATTCTAAATCAGATAATTACCATTTATAAATCATAGCTAAACCTAATGTAGTTTGGTTAGATTTAGAATATTTTCCATCTTTATCTAAAAACTGCTGGCTATTTTCATTACCAATTCCTTTCACTTTTGACCATTGATCAAAACGTACCTCCGGTTTTAATAATATATGTCCATCAGCCAAAGCGATATTACCAGTTAAAGTAAATGTATACACATCAGCTCCAATAGTCTTGTTAGCTACGGCATCAAAGTTTCTAATCCCCCTAACTCCTTGTTTATTATCAAAATATTCAGAACGAAGTCCTAAGGTAAACACATCATTAAATTTCCAGTTCGTATAAATATTCACACCTCCCCAGTAGCCTTTTTTAGTTGTTATACCATCAATTGGTGTCCAAACTCCAGGAGCACCAACAGCACCATATTGAGAACCTATCATACCCCAAAATCCTAACATAAACTTATCTGTTACCTGCCAAGAACCATTCAAGTCATATACAGTAAAATTTGCTTTTGGTGTATTACCTAAACTGTCAGCATTAGCCTCGTTTGTAGTTATGTAGTTAAAGAATAATGCAACCCCATCTTTTGGAGTAAAAGCAACCTGACCAATAATACCTTTAGCTCTGTTATTATCGTCTAAATGATCAAAACCATTCACTACCCCAGCCATTAAAGACCATGCTTTATTAATTGTGTAATTTGCTTTTATACCAGTATGATAAAAAGGGATTCCACTGTTGAATGTATGATTGATTGAATAATGAAAATTAAGAGGGGCATCAATATACTCATAACCTATATGCGTGCCAAACTGACCAGCAGTCATGCTAAATTTATCCGTAAAGTTATATTTGAAGTACGCTTGTTTAATAACGATACCAGATACAATATCATAGCCAATCTTGTAACCAGTAGAAGGACTAACAGTATTTGGTAAATTACCATAATTACCATATTGAGCACTTGGTCCAAAAGCTAAATCAGCCATTGCTTCTGATTTTGCATTAGAAAACTTAAATTGAGTTTGAACCATACCTAAATTAAATTGGTCTACTTTTCTATCAAATCCTCTCCCCACACCAGATCTACCCATATTATCCATAGATGTTGGGCGATTTAAATTTGTGAAGTAATAACTATCTAAATATCCACTAATTGAAAATTTTTCTTTAACGCTATCCTTTTTTACATATTGTATAGTATCCTTTTGAGCAAAAGTAAATACCGATGAAAATAGCACTAAGGCTGACGAAAAAAGTTTGATGTACTTCATTTGAGTTAAATTTAAAAAGATTTATTTTTAGCGAAATTACGTATAATACTCATTCACTGAAATAAGTCAATTAACGTAATTAGTATTAGCAAATAGCATCTTAATATTCAGATAATGCAAATAATTTGTTTACCAAAAAACCATAAATTTGTATATGGCAAATTATAGATACCTTAATGTTTTATTCAGACTTTATCTTTTAACGATAATCATTTTAATGATGATACGCACCGATGGGAAAATAAAATTAGCAAAAACAATTTTAGGAGTTAGAGGTGATCACTTTGTTCATGCCACATTATTTATACCTTATATGCTATTTATTGGAGTTATTTATTATCAAAAAAACAATGTATATCTCATAAAAAACAAACTGTATTACGCTATAGGATTTGGAGCGTTCTGTGAAAGTATTCATCTATTTTTACCATACAGAACTTTTAGTGTTTTTGATTTTTTTGCTAATTGTTTTGGAATAGGTTTAGGTTTGTTTCTTTGGATTTTAATCAAGAAACTATTAGTATACTTTTTGCCACTTAAATAAAAAAAATAGTAAGACATTGAACTAATTCTTTTTCAGAAGATGTTCTTAAGGTAGATGTCGGTTCAAGTCCAAGGTCACACATCGCTGTGGCTGTTGTCTCTCCCCAAGCAATCAAACGAGCAGTTTCAGGGATGGTATTCAGCTTTAAAAATCCCTCTAAATTCGAAGGACTGGTGAATACATAGGTATCAAAAATAGTTGGAATGGATATCGCGTTGATTATCGTTTCGTAAACACAAACTTGTTCCACCTGTGAAACTGGTAATAGATCCAAAATCGAATTAGAGCTTCGTTTTGCTGTTACAAAAGTGATTGATTTCTTCCCAAGCCACGATGTTAATTCAGTTGCAACCTCTCTTGGATTTCCAGAATTAACCGCACTAAAATCTACTTTAATACCTAGATTATGAAGTGAATCCGCAGTTGCATTTCCAACACAGGCAATCAGTGTATTTGCAGGTAAGGGAACTTGCTTAAAAAAATAAGTCACAGCACGTTTGCTTGTAAAAAACAAGACTTCAGAAGTAATTTCTTGCTGAATCGCTACGGGTTCAAAGGACAAAAAAGAATGTGTAAGAATCGTTATTGAATGCTCTTCACAAAACGCTTTGAGAACACTTGATTTTTCTAGCTCTTTAGATATGAATAATGTATCTATCAAAATGATAATACAATAACAAATTAATTAACCGCTACTTCTTTCAATTTAGCTACCACTGTATGTGCAATTTCTTCTAAATTTTCAGGCTCAAAATAATAGGTTTGTGCAGGAAGAGTACTTGAAACAGAATGGGAAACAAACAATTGTTTTTCATTTGGACAATAAACACCTAAAGGCAATTGACATCCACCTTCCATTAAATTTAAGATTTTACGCTCAACACCAATTTTACGTGCCACATCTGTGTGATTCATTTGTTGCATGATGGTAAACATCTCCTGATCATCTTCACGAATTTGTAATCCTAATACACCTTGTGCAGGCGCAGGAACAAATTCAGTAGGATTCAATACCTCTACATGAAAATCAGATAAATCTAATTGTAAACGATCTACCCCTGCTTTTGCTAGTAAAATAGCATCGTAATTTCCATCGCGTAACTTTTGAATACGTGTTGGAACGTTACCTCTTAAATCATTGATAGTTAAATCGTTTCTATAAAGAAGCACCTGAGATTTTCTTCGTGCAGAAGAAGTCCCTATAATCGCTTCTTGTGCTAAATTCCACTTTTGATTTGTATCTACTTTACTTTTGTTAATCAACAACAATTCAGATGGATCTTCACGTTCAGAAACAGCAGCAATCATCAAGCCAGCTGGTGGATTTGTTTCCAAATCTTTATGAGAATGCACAGCAAGATCGATGCTTTTTTCTAATAGAGCAACTTCAATTTCTTTGGTAAAAAATCCTTTTCCTTCTAATTTGTCGAAGCTCAAATTCTGAATAGCATCACCTTGAGTAATAATCACTTTGATTTCAACTTCGTGGCCTAAATTTTCCAATTGTCTTTTCACGTGATTTGCTTGCCATAACGCCAAGTCACTTCCTCTTGATCCAATGATTACCTTCTTCATAATTATTTAGGAATTAAGCATAATTTCTTTTGCTAGTTTCATGGGCATACTCATGTATTTCTTCTCCATGTAACCGATTATTTTTTCAAGTACCTCGCGTGATTCTTCATCCAAGGACTGTATTTCTCTCTTAAAAACTTCGTTTACCGCAGCAGAACGAATGTCTTTTACCATGTTTGGAACTTCACGCATCGCAATTTCCACCTTACGCATTTTGTGAATGTGTAAAAATGTTTCAATTGCCTCAGAAAGAATTTGTTCTACATGTACGATTTCTTTCGAACGTTCTTGTAGGTTTTTATCTGAAATTTTTTGAAGATAGTCAATTGAAATATGTGTAACATTATTTGAACTAACTATTTCTGCATCCAAATCGTGCGGTATAGCGATATCAATCACAACTTTGCGTGTTGTTTCGCCTTGTAATAAATTCGTATAAATAGCAGGTGTAATTATTGCTTGTTCTGAACCTGTACACGTAATGATGATATCAAATCCTTTATCAAATGTCGTTAAGGATTCCAATGGAAAAGCCACCCCTTTTAAATCAGCTGCTAATGTTTCTGCTTTTGAAAGCGTACGATTGAATACTGTAAAATTTTTGAAACCGTGTTTTCTCAAAAATTTAGCCATATTGGAATTAGTCATCCCAGCTCCAATCATTAAAACACGTGCATCCAACGAAATATTCATATCTCTTAGTGTGTGGTATGCTAATGCAACTACAGACACTGGCTTGTTAGCAATACTTGTTTCCGTATAAACGCGTTTAGCAGTTTCCACCGTATGACGCATAACAACACGAATAAAATCACCTGTTAAGCCCATCGCTTTAGACGCATCAAATGCATTACGAACTTGGGTAATGATTTCTCTTTCTCCTACAATCATTGAATCAATAGAAGAAGCTACTTGTAAAATATGTTCGATTGCATGTATGCCTGAATAATTTTCTACGGCATCCATGAATTGTTGAATTTGTTGTGGTTGATGGTGTGGGTACAATGTTTGGAAAAAAGCTTCGATGAATTGAATATCGACTTGTTCTTGTGTACAAAACAAAAATTCTACCCTGTTACACGTTGATAGAAACATCAATTCATCAATTTGCATTTTTTCTTTGAATTCTTTCAAGACAACTTCTTGTCTATCAGGCTCGATGTGTAATTTACCGACTTCGGTAACATCCATCTTTTTATGAGTAAATGCAAGTATATGAAAGTGCTCTAACATCATCTTTAACTTTGTTATGCAAAAGTGATGTTTTTAGAGAGGAACTTTGTCATAGTATTGTCATTATATTGTTGGAATGTTAATTTAGATTTAATTTAAATAATTATTAGACATTAGACTGATAGACATTAGACTGATAGAAATTGAATAGAATAATATGTTAGATGATTTTCTTATTCGTGGATACCAATTTTAACCGCAAAATATGCGGTGAAAATTAACTTTATTCACCGCAAAACGATTATAAATAGAAATTTTATTTAAAAATACTTTTTGCTACGAACTGATATTAAGGATATTGGAAAGATTAAAACAAAAATGGAATGTGAATCTCATAAATTCTACCAAGTTTCGTTTGAGATTTTGGGAATTCTTATTCCTTTGGGACTTATAATTACATAATTTGTTTTCTTCCCTGTATCTTCGGCAGAAAGTATCTCTTTTGAAACTAAATCTTGTAAATCTCGCAAAGCCGTATCGGTTGAACAATGGTTAAGTATAGCATATACCGATGTACGTAAAAAACCAACTTCTTTATCATAATTATCATACATATAATTAATTACAAATCGTTGCCTCTCATTAATCGTTGTTGATTTATGTTTCTCCCAAAAATGTGCTTTATCCAAAATGATTTCTAAATTTTGTTCACTCGCTAATAATGCCCTTTCAAAGCAACCTAAAAACCATTCTAAATACGAGGTAATATCCTGGCTACCTTTTTGTGTTTTTTCAAGAATAGTGTTATACTGTTTATGCTCTTTAAAAATTTGATTAGACAAACTGTAAAAACGAATTTTACTCCTATCACTTTTAGCTAAAAACATATCTAATATAGCCCTAGCAATTCTTCCATTACCATCATCAAAAGGGTGAATTGTTACAAACCAAAAATGTGCTATTATTGATTTTACTACTAAATCTATGCTGTTTTCATCGTTAAGCCAATTTAAAAATTGTTCCATTTCATAAGGAACACGTTCAGCTGATGGTGCTTCAAAATGTATTTTTTCTTTGCCAAAATTTCCAGAAACAACTTTCATACCACCAGAACGATATTTTGCAACATCAATCTGCTGATAACCACTATAACCTGTCTGAAAAAGTGAATTGTGCCACCCTAAAAGTCTATCTTTTGATAATACTCCATCAAAATTTTGTGTAGCATCTAAAACCACATCGACAATACCTTCAATGTTTCGCGGTGATTTTACAAAATCAGCATTTTCAATTCCTAATTTATGCGCAATTGATGAACGCACTAATTCTGGATTTAGAAATTCTCCTTCAATTCTAGAAGTGTCAACAACTTCTAATATAAGTGATTCCAACGTTGATCGTTCAATAACTTCAAATCCTAAACTTTCCATACGCCCCAATAAACGCCCTTGTAAATGCCTTACAGAAGATAGGATTGGTGACAATTTAGCATTATCCCAATTAAAGTTTGTCCAATTTTCTCTTTCGTGTATATACATTTTTCCACCGCAAAATATGCGGTAAAAATACACTTTATTCACCGCAACACGATTATAAATAAAAATTTTATTGAAAAATATATTTATTATCCTCTGATTTTAAGAGTACTTGGGTAGTTAGAAGTTTTAAAAAATTGGGAGTATAAAAAAAGGGATAGCCTTTCGACTATCCCTTCGTATTATAAAAGTGTATTTCTTACAATGATTTCGTTCTACCACCATCAACAGGCACGTTGATTCCGTTGATGTAACTTGCAGCAGGTGAAGCTAAAAACGCAATTGCATTTGCTACTTCTTCTGGTTCAGCGATACGTCTCATTGGTGATTCAGAAGCCATATCAGCGAAAATGTCAGCGATAGTTTCATTCGTTTTAGCCGATTTTGCTTCTGCAATTCCTTGTAAACGAATAGTATTCGTTGCTCCTGGCAATACATTGTTTACAGTAATATTGAAAGGTGCTAACTCAGTAGCCAATGTTTTACTCCAATTTGCAACAGCACCACGGATCGTATTAGATACCCCTAAATTTGGAAGTGGTTGTTTCACACTTGTAGAGATGATATTGATGATTCTACCGTAACCATTGTCTTTCATCAACGGATACAATGCTTGTACTAACACGTGATTACAAATCAAATGTTGTGTAAAAGTGTCATAAAATTCTTCGATTGCAGCCTCACGAATCGGTCCACCTTTTGGTCCACCTGTGTTATTTACTAATATATGTGCTGTGTTCCCTGCGTTTACATATGCCTCTAAAGCAGCTTTTAAT
>CANGHE010000002.1 GCA_947453545.1 Flavobacteriia bacterium | reverse complement strand
TAATTAAAAATTAATTGGCTAATTTCAATATTTACGTATTTTTGAACAAATAAATTAGATCGAATGAATTTAACAGGTATTATTGCTATTTCTGGTAAACCAGGTTTGTTTAAAGTTGTTGCACAAGGAAAAAACAACTTAATCGTTGAATCTTTAGAAGATAATAAACGTGTTCCAGCTTATTCTACCGATAGAATATCTGCATTGGAAGACATCAGTGTTTACACCTACGATGAAGATGTTGCTTTAACTTCTGTTTTAGAAGCTATCTACAAAAAACAAAATGGTGGTGAAGCACCTTCACATAAAGAAGATAAAACGACTCTTGAGAACTATTTATTAGAAATACTTCCTAACTACGATCAAGAACGTGTATACTTTTCGGATGTTAAAAAGATTTTCCAATGGTATAACTTATTGCACAAATCAGGTAATTTAACGATTGAAGTTGCAGAAAATGAATCAGCTGAAGTAATTGAAGATGCGGTTGTTGTAGAGGAAGTAACAGAAAAACCAAAACGTGCACCACGTAAAAAAGCTGTTAAAGTTGAAGAATAAGAGTATAAGATAATTTTGAAAAGCGAAGAAATAACATCTTCGCTTTTTTTTGTGCTAAATATTTTGAATGGAAGTGGATAAAATGCAAAAAAGCCTCTAGAAAGAGGCTTTTTAGTAGCGGGTACGAGAGTTGAACTCGTGACCTCAGGGTTATGAATCCTGCGCTCTAACCAACTGAGCTAACCCGCCATTGATTGGTTAAAATCGTGGGCAAATATATTAATAATTTTTAAATCAAGGTTAAGAATATTAAAATCTTAATTAATTATTTTTTAAACCACTATTAATAAGTAGATTAAAAAAACAAAATAAATCTATTTATTAATTTCATTGTGTTTAGTAAGTCAAAACATTGTATTATCTTTACGTTTATTGAAATTAATATATTAACTGCCTCCGGTATGAGTACTAAAATAAAATTTGAATTAGAGTATTTACTTAAAGTTTCCATTAAAGTCTTAGAAAATAGTGTCTCTACTCCTGCTGGATTGGCAGAATGGTTTGCTGATGATGTAAATGTAAAAGAAGATGTATATACTTTCATTTGGAACAAATCAGAAGAAAAGGCAAGATTAAAACAAAAAAAATCAGGTTCTTATGTTCGTTTCAAATGGTTAAACGATGAAGAAGAAGGAAACGATGTGTTTTTTGAATTCAATTACGCATTAGATCCATTGACTAAATCACTTGTTTTTAAAATCGTAGATTTCGCCGATGAAGACGACTTAAAAGAAGCAAAACATTTGTGGGACAGTCAAATTCAAGAATTAAAAAGACATTTAGGAGCATAGTTATTAAGAAAACCCTCCCCTTTGAAACGATTATCTGTTTTTAGTATTCGATCTTTTATTGGACCTTTTGTAATTACCTTCATAATTTCCATGTTCATGCTGATAATGCAGTTCTTTTGGAAATACATTGATGATTTAATGGGTAAAGGCCTAGAAGTAACAATAATATTAGAATTATTATTTTACGTTTCTGCAAGTTTGATTCCTCTTGCACTCCCTCTTGCTATGTTACTATCTTCCATAATGACTTTTGGTAATCTTGCAGAACATAATGAATTAACAGCACTCAAGGCTTCAGGATTATCTCTATATAAAATTATAAGGCCATTATTCACAGTGGTAATCTTAATATGTTTAGGCACATTTTATTTTGCGAATTATGTAATTCCAGTTGCTAATTTAAAATGGCGTGCACTAATATACGATATCCAAGAAACGAAAATCACCAAAATAATTTCACCAGGTTCTTATTCTAAAGAACTAGATGGATTTGCTATTAAGGTTGGAGAAGAAAAAGACGGAAAATTTAAGGATATAGTTATTCATGATCATAGAGATCCAAACATTGTAAAAACAATTAAAGCTAAAAGTGCTGAAATGTATAATTCTAAAGATGGAAATATATTGTTTCTTAAATTAAACAATGGTTCTGCACTAGAAGAGTTAGGTGTAAATCAATATGAAAATCTTGAATCACAGACGAGAGGTAATTTTTACCCATCAAGAAGAAGTTTCTTCCAATCTGCTACGTATCAAATCGATTTATCCGGATTTAAAATTAATCGTTCAGATGAAGATTTATTCAAAAATTCATACGAAATGCTCAATGTATTTCAGATAGATGACGCTCTCGATTCAATACATAATGAGAATAAACAAATAATAAAAAACTTTACATCAATATTAAAAACAGATGACATTTTTTTTACTGATTCTAATATTGTAAAAAACTACGATCTTACTTCAGTAAAATCATTAAAATGCAATCCAAATCTTACTTTTGAGTCCCTATCAAAATCTGATCAAAAAATAGTTCTAGAACAAACTATTTCTAAAACTAGAAGAAAAATTGAAAGCTTATTAGGACAAAAAGAATTTATAAAAACAATTAAACTAAATATTAACCTTTACAAAATAGAATTTCACAGAAAATACGCATTAACCATGGCTATAATGGTACTTTTTTTTGTTGGTGCTCCTCTTGGAGCTATTGTACGTAAAGGAGGATTTGGAGCACCTGTAGTCATTGCATGTCTGCTTTTTATGGTTTACTTTGTATTATCTGAAGTTGGTGAAGGACTTGCTAGTTCTGGTGCTGCATCTCCATTTATAGGTATGTGGTTAGCTACTTTCGTATTAACTCCAGTAGCAGTTCTGCTCATGCGAAGTGCTGCCAATGATTCAAAAGTTTTTGATAAAGAAGCTTGGATTAAAGTCTTTAAAAGAAAGAAATAGTGAATATTCTATATTTTACTAACAAACCCATTTACCCAATCATTGATGGTGGTTGCGTCGCGATGGATTCTTTTTTACAAAATTTAATTGCTCTTAACTACTCTATAACACACCTTACACTTTCAACATATAAACATCCATTTTTACAAGAAAACTACCCGAAAAAAATTCAACATAACATAAATATTTTCAGTCAAGAAATTGACACACGTATCAAATTAATACCTTCAATTACCCATTTATTCACTTCGGATTCATATAATGTTTCTAGGTTTTTCGACAATTCGGTAGCCCAAATCTTAAGTAATCTTGTATCAACGTATCGTGTTGATATAATTTTAATTGAAAGTGCATTTTTACTTTGTTATACAGAAGAAATTAGAAAATTCTTCTCAGGAAAAATTATTTTAAGAGCACCTAATGTAGAATATAAAATTTGGGAAAACTATACTGAATTTGAAACAAATCCAATAAAAAAATGGTACTTAAAACTGCTTTCAAGTAAATTAAAAAACTTTGAATTACAAGCAACTAAGAATATCGATGGTATATTAACAATATCAGCATCAGATGCACTATTATTGAAAAATGAAGGAGTAGATACAGCCATCCAAAACATTCCATTTTCTATTGAACTACCTATCGATAAAGCAACATGCTTACCAGATCATTATTTTTTTATTGGTGCTTACAATTGGAAACCAAATTACGATGCTGCTTTGTATTTAATGAAAGAATTATTCCCTAAAATAGTAGAAAACAATTCGAACGCCATTCTTCACATTGCAGGATCTTACACACCCACTTCGTTTTATAAATATCAACGAAAAGAAATTAAAATTTATGGTAAGGTTGAGAATGTTAAAGATTTCATGTTAAACCATGGAACTTTATTAGCACCTATTCAATCGGGCTCTGGAGTTCGTATCAAAATTTTAGAGGCCTTATCACTAGGAGTTCCTGTTATTGGAACCACAATCGCTTTGCAAGGAATAGCTTCAAAAAGTTGCATCCAAGCGAATTCAACTGAAGCATTTGTAAGAGCAATTACTAATTTACGAGCAAAAGACATTGACTTTATACAAGAAGAAACACGTAATTATATAGCAACACATTACCAACCTAAGCATATCCAACAAAAAATCAGTGAGTTTATCGAAAACATATAAACCTACATTAGTAGTTATACTTTCTCGATTCCCTTATCCACTCGAAAAGGGAGATAAACTTCGTGCGTTCTATCAAATACAAGACTTATCAAAGAAATACAACATCCATCTAATTTGTACAATTGAAGAAAATATAAAATCAACAGATTTTGATATTGTTAAGCAATATTGTTCAGATATTCAATTATTTAAACTTAATCCACTATTTAAATATTTGAGGCTATGTTTTGCATTTTTCACACATAAACCTTTTCAAGTAGCTTACTTTTACCAATTAAGTATACACACAAAAATTAAAAAAATACTACGTGATGTAAAACCCAATCATATCTATACGCAATTAGTTCGTACAAGCGAGTACGTAAAAAATTACCACGACTGTCCAAAAACATTGGATTATATGGATGCGTTTTCAAAAGGAATTGAAAGGCGTGTAAAGACGAGTAAAGGATTAATGAAATACATTCTTAAACTTGAATTTACTCGATTATCATTGTATGAACGCCAAATCTTTGAATACTTTGAGAATCATTCAATTATCTCAGAACAAGACAGATCATATATTATACACCCCAAAGCCCAATCAATTGCCATTATAGAGAATGGTGTTTCAACTCATTTTTTAGAAAAAATAGAAACAGAAAAAATTTACGACATCGTTTTTACAGGTAATATGAGTTACCCTCCTAACATCGAAGCTGTTAAATATCTCCATGAACAAATCAAACCATTATTACCTCAAAAAACAAACTTTCTAATATCTGGTATTAACCCCCATCGAACATTAATAAAAATGAAAGATACTAACTTTCACGTGAGTGGATGGGTAAATGATATTCGATTAAGTTATGCAAGTTCACGAATTTTCGTTGCTCCCATGTTTCTTGGAACTGGTTTACAAAATAAATTATTAGAAGCTATGGCTATGGGTATCCCTTGTATAACCACTGAATTAGCTAATAAAGCACTTAAGGCTATACCAAACAAAGAAATTTTAATTGCCTCAAATCCAACTGAATTTAAAGAACAAATTATCAAATTGTTGACTGACCAAAATTGCTATGAAAACATTAGTAAAGCAGCACAAACCTTTATGAAAGAAGAATATTCTTGGTATACAATGAATCAGAAATTAATTGATTTAATTGAAAAATCATAAATAGTCCTAATTTCAAGGCATAAATCAATTCTAAGGTAAACAAAACCAAAGATTATTCGTTAATTTTACATACCAATTTGGATAGAAAATGACAAAAGTATTGAATACCATAGAAGAAGCAATTGAAGATATAAAAGCAGGGAAAGTAATTATAGTTGTTGACGATGAAGATAGAGAAAATGAAGGAGACTTTTTAACAGCAGCACGAAATGCTACTCCTGAATTGATAAACTTCATGGCTACACATGGCAGAGGGTTAATTTGTGCTCCATTGATTGAAGATCGATGCGATGAAATTGGATTAAACCTTATGGTTCAAACCAATTCAGCTGCTTATGAAACGCCTTTTACTGTTTCTGTAGATTTAAATGGACATGGATGTACTACTGGTATTTCTGCTCAGGACAGAGCTAAAACTATACTTGCCCTAATTGATCCCGAATTAAATCCAGATGAATTAGGTAAACCTGGCCATATATTCCCTTTACGCGCTAAGAAAGAAGGTGTTCTTCGTCGTGCTGGTCATACAGAGGCTGCTATCGATTTAGCTAAGTTGGCTGGATTTGAGCCTGCTGGAATCATTGTAGAAATCTTAAATGAAGATGGTACAATGGCAAGACTACCTGAATTATTGGTAATTGCAGAAAAATTTAATTTAAAAATTATATCAATTGCTGATTTAATTGAGTATCGTTTAAAATACGACACCTTAATTGATGAAGTAGTTAAAGTAGATATGCCTACAGAATTAGGTGATTTTAAATTACATGGTTTTCAAGTTAAAAATACGAATCAAGAACACTTAGCATTAGTAAAAGGTACTTGGGAAGCAGATGAGCCTATTTTGGTTCGTGTTCACTCATCTTGTATCACTGGTGATGTTTTTGGATCTTGTCGCTGTGATTGTGGTCCACAATTAGAAAAAGCGATGGAACTAATTGAAAAAGAAGGAAAAGGTGTAATTGTATATATGAATCAAGAAGGTCGTGGTATCGGTTTGATGAACAAATTGAAAGCATACAAATTACAGGAAGAAGGATTAGACACCGTTGAAGCTAATTTACAATTGGGCTTCAAGGGAGATGAACGTGATTACGGTATCGGAGCACAAATACTACGAAAATTAGGTGTAAACAAAATGCGTTTACTTTCTAACAACCCAACTAAACGTACTGGATTAGTAGGTTATGGATTAGAAGTAGTTGAAAATGTAGCTATAGAAATTGAAAGCAACATACATAACGAATCTTACCTTCGTACTAAAAGGGATAAGATGGGTCATTCATTAAAAATGAAAGGAAAATAATCATGTTAAAAGCAGAAGGTATTCTCCACTCTTATAACGACTTACAAGTACTCAAAGGTGTAAGTTTAGACATTGCTCCTAGTCAAGTCGTTTCCATCGTTGGTTCATCTGGTGCTGGAAAAACTACTTTACTGCAAATACTAGGAACCTTAGAGAAACCAGATGCTGGAAAACTAGAAATTAATGGTATCAATCCATTTATACTTTCTCAACGAAAAATCGCTGCTTTCAGAAATGAAAACATTGGTTTTATCTTTCAATTCCATCAACTTTTACCAGAATTCACGGCAATTGAAAATGTAATTCTGCCTGCTTTAATAAAAGGTACATCTACTAGCGAAGCAAAAAAAAGAGCTGAAGAATTATTTGAAATATTAGGTGTAAATCATCGAATTGAACACAAACCATCAGAATTATCAGGTGGAGAACAACAACGCGTTGCTGTAGCACGTGCATTGATTAATAATCCAAAAATAATTTTTGCAGATGAACCCTCCGGGAATTTAGACTCTAAAAACTCTGAAGAACTTCATAAATTATTCTTTGATTTACGAGATCAATTCAAGCAAACTTTTGTCATCGTAACACATAATGACTCTTTGGCTAATATGGCAGATCGAAAGCTACTTATGCGTGATGGTAAATTTAGCTCAGAAGAATAATGACTTCAAATGAACTAAAGGAATTCCTTGATTATAAAACAATTGAATTCAACAAACCTTTTTTTTTAGAGAGTGATCCACTTGGAGTAGTACATCAATTCACAAAAAAAGAGGATATTGAAATAATCGGTTTTTTAATTGCAACGATTGCTTGGGGTAATCGTAAATCTATCATTACTAGTGCTAATCGCATTGTTTCTATAATGAATTATACACCTCACGAGTTCATCATAAACTATACAAACGATCAAGCAAAAGAATTAGTGTTTGTACATCGTACATTCAATTCACAAGACTTAGACTTCTTTTTCAGAGCATTGCATGATATTTACCTGCATGAAGGAAGTTTAGAAAATGTATTTACACAACACCCGACTATTTTCGGAACCAAAGGAAGAATCATTCAATTTAGAAACCGTTTTTTGAAAGTTGAACACGATCTACGCTCAGAAAAACACCTTTCAAACCCTGAAAAGGGATCTTCAGCTAAACGCTTACAAATGTTGCTTCGGATTAATAAGGTATCACTTCAAAATCCTCAAATATAATCAGTTCATCTGGATTTAAAACGATTGATTCGTGCTTTGAAGATATTGATTCAAACCCCTTAAATCCAGACAAATCTTCGCTACTAGTATCCACACCAGCTCTTTCTAAAAGGTACAATACTAGGTCTTTTTCATCTTGAAGTTCTTGTTCATCTTCTGTATAAGGTTTGTAATAGTTAATCCATTTCCATTCTTTTGATTGCCAATTTGTAACAAAAGTTGATTGGTCTTCGAAATTTTTATATTTAATAATCAATGTGTGTATACCAGACTTATTAAATTTTGTATGTTGTATATCAATTCTTTCAATAAGTGAATGAATTAATCTTTTGATTTCATCAAAACCAATTTCACTGGTGTAGGATTCAATCAATGATTTTGTTCTTTTGCTTCGAAGGTCATTCTCTACTTCAAGTAATTTTAAACTTAAATTATCTATATTTTCTTTCAGAAATTTAGACTTTTTCTTATAGTCTAAATAATCTGACTTTAAGCTATCATCATCTTCTAAATCTGGGTCTTTTAATAACTTATAGAGTTTAGCTACTTGCTTTTCGATTTTATTAAATTCATCTTTTTTTGAATTTAACATTGCACGAACATTATCGGTTTCAGAATTGTTTCTTGGTGCTTCTACTAATAATCGTTTTAAATCTTTTGATTCGAATAGGTGCTTAATTATAAATGTTTCAAATCTTGGTAAATAGATTCCACGATTTTCAGTACATCCATAATTAGGTGGTCTTTTACCTTTGCATTTGTAGGTATTCTCACGACCTCTCATTCTTTTTTTGCCTATGATTTGATTACCACAGTGACTACAGTATATTAAACCATTTAAAAGGTATTTGTAGGTTTCTTTCTTTCCGACATTTTTCTTATTGTTTTCAAGATTTTGATTGACCTTATCCCATAATTCTGGTTCGATGATTACTGCATCTATTTTATATTCTGCTCTTTCATCGAGATTAGCTTTGTTCCAAATTCTAAGACCTTTATATATTGGATTTCTAATTATGTCATGAATAACATTACCCCTCCACATAACATCACTTTTTTTAAATACCACTTCTTGTTTAGTGTATTTATCGATTCTTTTGATAGTACCTTTAAAATTGTTAAATTTTGTAGGTATCTTCAATTCATTAAATTCTTTTGCAATTAGATAAACACCCATGCCTTCCAAGGATAATTTAAACATGGTTCTAACATGTTTAGCTTCCTCCTCAAAAATTTCGTAATTATTGTTCGAATCTCTCTTAAATCCATAAGGTTTTAAACCATGTGTTTTACCTATTTTAACTTTTTGTTTATTGGCTAGCTTAACTTTTCTTGATGTTAGTTTAGCATAATAAGAATTGAATAAAGACATTAAATTTGCATTTAACATATTTTCCTCATTATTCAAATCTAATTCAATACCATTCGGATAATACTTACATTTTTTCAGTATACATTCCGCTGAAAATATACTCCAAACTTCTGTAGCTCTTTCTATTCTAGATTGGTCAATGCTATAAATTGCTTTTATTTTCCCTTGTTTTAGGAGCGACATCAATTCAGAAAATGCTGGTCTTTCATCTATTGGTAGCGTTCCACTAACTCCTTCATCAATGAAAAAATCATAAGGCATGCCAAGCTGTTCTGCTAAAGCAATACCACCTTTTTGTTGGGTCTCAATTGAATAATCAGTACCCTCTTCTTTTGACTTACTTGTTCTACAATAGATTGCTAACATTATCCCCGATTATTTTACAAATATATTTGAATATTTCTCCTTGTCCTAAATGAACTGATTATTAATCACCAATCACCTTACACACTGGTACTCTAATCATTCCAGACTCAATATATCGAATTGGTGCTGAAACTACACCAGCATTGATTAAAACTTCGAGTACACCATCATTTTCACTGTATGTTTTGATAATTGCTTCATCCAGTTCAATGTACTCATTAGGAAGGTTAACTGTAGCGACCAGCACTGGGTCACCATCTTTTGCGTTCATTAACTCTATAGCTTTTCTACCGTTAGGATATTCTCCAAATTCTAGGTAGCATTTCCATGACTTGTATTTAACCAGCTTCATATTTGTAATTATATTTAGTTTTCAATTTTGATGTTTGGTATAGCACCTATTTCTTTTAACAAGATTTGTTGCATAATATCAAGGGTTCTTTCTCTGTATTCCTTTGGTACTATTAGTCCATCATGCATGGTTAAGGGAACAATATTTTCAGTCACTAGTGCTTTGCATATTTTGTCGATGAAAATCTTACTCTCCACTTTTTGTAGGTGAATGGCAAACTGATTATGTTCTTCTTTTTTTATGTTTTCGATTATATCATATATCAATGGGAACTCTTTAATGAACTTCGCTTTAGTTTGTTTATGGTGATGGTTCTTCGAGTATGCTATCTCCATCCAAATGGTTTTGCAATCGTCTCTTTTTTTGTTGTAGATTTTCTCTAAACATTCGTACCATTGACCAGCTACTGTTACTTCAAAGTATCTATTTAATTCGATTTTAAGAGCTTCAGAAGCATCCTTTTGATATTGCTTCAGCAGAACATTAAACAGTACTGGTTGCGAGTTTGAGAGGTCTAAATAGCTCTTGTTTTCATAACCAATAATAAACTCCCTCAAATCGGAAGCCATGTTGGTTAAGTTGGTGTCTAATCGGTAGTTGCTGTTATTTCTTTTGAATCTTAAAGTTTTGTTCTTGCTACCATTTTTTATAGCATTTACCGATGATATTCTGGATGAGTATCTTTTGTATGCTGATATTTCTTCATCTGTTGTATTAGCTGTTTCTAGTTCACTCATGTATCGATTAAATGAATGTTCTGTTGCACCATCATAATCAATATCAATGTTCTTTCGGTAATGACTACCCATCTTCTTAATATGCTTTGGTGCATTATTAATACCTTTTGAATCTTCTTCGTAATCTCTTGTTAAGTACTTCTTATTTTGTTTAGTTATTGGTATCTTTATCCTATACCAATCAGTAAATATCCTACTTTTTGTTATCTTCTCTTTCCTTTTATTATCAATGGTTTCAGTAGATATAATGATGTTATTTGTTAAACAATAGGTAGATACCACATCATCTACATTCATTCCAGAATCATTTAAGATTGAATTAATCATTAAATTATAAGTATTAGTAGGTTGAAGATAGAAGTGAGTGGCTCTACCTTCAGATGGTTTATCATTCCAGATGACACCATTAACCACTAACCAATGAGTATATAAATGATAATCATTTCCATACTTTTGTTGAAGATATCGAGAATCTTGAGGTATCACATGAAAGGGATAATCAATGTTTGTGCGGTAAAAGTTAGATTTGGATAAGATATCATTCATTATAGTTAAGCCTATGTTGACCAAAGAATTCATATCAATATCCAATTCAATTTGATGAGCTTTTAATATTAGGGCATCTACCATTTGCTTGGGTAGGAACAATGTTCTGTACTTGGTATATGATTTCTTTGTTTTCTGTTTCATATTTTTTTATTCTCTCTTTTAGTTATGATATCTCTCATTTTTAACGCTGGGAGAGAACCAGATGGAGCAACCCATCTGGCACCAGCTTATAAAACTTTTATGTTAGTTCTAAAACATTCTATCTTTAAATATAATCCATTTTACAAAAAGATAAAGTTTATTGAGCTTTTAGTTTAAATGACCAATATTCACATGATGCAAATGACCCAGAAATGATTCCAGACTTATCACCATAAAGGTGCATACATTTAATATACCAATCACAAAACTTTTGAGCATTAGCTTTAGTCCACTCATCGTTAATGAAAAAGTTGAAAGCATTGTCGAAGTTATAATCATCAGTATATTTTCCGTTACATTTAACAAGAATGTTACCTTTTTCTAACTGGTTCTTAAACCATCTTCTGTTGATTCTTTCGCTCTTCATATTAGTTATCTATTGCTTTATTATTTTATGTAAAGATAAGTAAAAAATAACTAATAAAACAAGTAATGAATAACTTATTTATCAATAATAACCCATTGATTAATTATTTGTACGTTTGTAACAAAAAAAACATAATGGAAGTATTCAGACTAAAACAAGTAATGAAGGAAAAAGGTGTTAGTAGAACAGAACTAGCATCAATGGTAGGTACAACCAAGACAACCATATCAAATATTTGCGGAGACAATGGCTATTTACCGACCATTAAACTTTTAATGGATATTTCTAAGGTGTTGAATTGTGACATAAGAGAGCTTTTTGTTGCTACCAAGAGTGAAGTGTTTCCAGCTGAAGTTGATGAAGCAGTTGTGCACTTGAAAAAGGCGATGGAAATATTGGAAGGTAAACGGTAGTATTTCCTAATTTTAATGCGTTTTAAAGGTACTTTTAGCACGAGATTTGGGTGTTGTCGCACACGTAGTTCTTATATCGATTACATAGAAATTCATTTATTCTAGTTCAGAATCAAGGATTATCATAGAGGTGTTCAAAACGTCTTAATAAATTCCGATTGGAATATTTTATATACATCATTTGATGAGATAATTTATATTATTTTTAGCCTTTAACATTTTTCAAATGAATAGAATAAAAGAGGTTTTGGATGAGAAGAAAGTCAAGCAGACTTGGTTAGCAGAGCAGATTGGAAAATCATTTAACATGGTTAACAGTTATGTTGGTAACAGAAGACAACCCAGCTTACCTATTCTTTTTGAGATAGCTAATGTATTGAATGTAAGTGTTCGTGATTTATTACGAGAAAACGTAAAAAGCTAATGAAGATAATCAACAACCAAGATGTTTTATTGATAGAAGAAATCAAAAGCATCATCAACGACCAATCAACTGTTTATTTGAGTTGCAACCATTTTACTTCGTTTGCTTTTTTTGAAATAATAGACACTCTGAAATTAGCCAAACAAATCAAAGTTTTACTATCAGTTGATTTGAGTGAAGAGGATGATTTTAGGTTTATACATTCAAAATCTGAAACAATACTGAACCATCTTTTAGATAGAAAACATAAAATAAACCAAGTGCTTGGTTTGATTGAGGATAAAATTGAATTCAGAAAGGGTGCTGTTGGTAATCAAAATCTTTTATTGGTTGAGAATGCTGGTCTAACATCTTGTTATGCTTTAACACCAATGGATTTTGATTCAGTTAGTCTTGGTGAACTAAAGTCTGACTTTCCAATATTTATCAATGCGTTTGATGATACCAATAATCAATACCTTGGATACTTTAATCAGTATTGGAACAATAGTACCCTACAAATCAATGATAACATCGTTGAGAGATTAGAAAAAGGTACTAAAAGCATAACAGCCGAAGCGATATACAAGTACAGTGTAAAAGAGATATTTAGTTACTCGTCTATCAATGAAAGAGCAGATGAAAAACTTGAAAAGATTGGTTTAAAGAGCACCAAGATTTGGTCATTGTTGTATAACTTTCAAAAAGATGCAGTTATTGGTGCAATCGAAAAAATCGAGAAGTTTGGTGGATGTATCATTGCAGATTCTGTTGGGCTTGGTAAGACCTTTGAAGCTGTTGCAGTAATCAAATACTATGACTTACTGAATAAAAATGTTTTGGTTTTAGCACCAAAAAAATTAAGAGATAACTGGACGATTTACACCCTAAATGATAGGAGAAATATTTTATCACAAGATAGGCTTCGATATGATGTTTTAAACCATACTGACTTATCCAGAGAACGAGGTAAGTCTGGTGACATGGATTTAGAAACCATTAACTGGGGTGCTTATGATTTAGTGGTAATCGATGAATCACACAATTTCAGAAACAATCCAAATACGAGTGAGAGAATGACTCGTTATAAAAGATTGATGAATGATGTGATTAAATCAAGTATCCGTACCAAAGTGTTGATGTTGTCAGCGACACCAGTAAATAACAAAATGAATGATTTAAAAAATCAGATAGCGTTCATTTCGGAAGGTAATGATAATTATTTTGCACCACATGGTATCGATAGTATCACTCAAGTAATGAGAGATGCTCAAAGAAGGTTTACTAATTGGTATAAGAACAATGACCCAAATAATCTGGATGTTAATTTGTTGATGGAGAATTTAGATGGTCAGTACTTCAGAATATTGGATATGTTAACCATTGCTCGCTCTAGAAAGCATATTAATAAATACTACGATACAGCAGACATAGGTAACTTTCCAATCCGATTAAAACCTATCACACTAACACCAGACATTGATACAGAGAAAAAGTTCCATGATATTGGTCAGATTTATGATGAGATAAGTTTATTGACTCTGGCTTCATATACACCGCTGGGTTATGTTCGCTCTGAAAAGAGAGAGTATTACGAAGAGAAATACGATATCAAGACTCATACTGGAGGTGTTTTTAAGCAAGTAGACCGTGAGCAAAGTTTGATATACTTAATGCGTGTAAACCTTTTAAAACGACTTGAAAGCTCAATCCATTCATTTAGGTTGACACTTGGAAAGTTGGTGGATTTTGTTGACGAGAATTTAAAACAAATTGAGCAACATAAAAATGGTGTTTTAGATGTTGAAACAAACATTACTGACATAGATATTGATGATAGTACATTAGAAGATTTATTGGTTGGGGGTAAAACAAGAGTGCTTATTCAAGATATTGACACGATTCGCTGGAAACAAGATTTAAAGTTAGACAAGTCAATATTGGTGAAGTTGATGAATTCAATTAAACTGATTGATGAATCAAGAGATGCTAAATTAATGGAATTAAAGAGGTTGATTGATGAAAAAATTAATAAACCAATCAATCCAAATAATAAAAAAGTGATTGTATTTACTGCCTTCGCAGATACTGCAAATTACTTGTATAAGGAGCTTCATGGGTGGATTAAAACTAAATACGGACTCAATAGTGCTTTGGTAACTGGTTCTGGTAACAACAAGACCAACATGCCAAATACTCGTGCAGAATTGAGTACGATTTTAACTCATTTTTCACCAAGGTCAAAGAAACGTGATGAGATATATCCAGATGAACACCATGAGATTGATTTCTTGTTCTGTACTGATTGTATTTCTGAAGGGCAGAATTTGCAAGACTGTGATTACCTAGTAAACTATGATATTCATTGGAATCCAGTTCGTATCATTCAACGTTTTGGTCGTATAGATAGAATTGGTTCTATAAATGACAAAATCCAATTGGTTAACTTCTTTCCAAATATGGAGTTGGATAGCTTCATTGATTTAATTGCCAGAGTTAAAGGTAGAATGGTGATGCTAGATGTTTCCGCTACTGGTGAAGACAATATCATTTCTCAAGATAGTAGTGAAATGCAAGATTTAGATTATCGTAAAAGACAATTAATTCAGCTTCAAGATAAGGTATTAGATTTAGAAGATGTTCAAGGTAATATATCCATAACTGATTTAACATTCAATGATTTTAAGGTTGATATAGAACAAAGTAGTGATGAAGAGCTAATGGAATTGAAAGATATACCAGTAGCTTCTTATGCTGTTGTAAAATCAAATCTTGATACAGTAAAAGAAGGTGTTATATACTGCTTAAAAGACTCTAGTAATGATTTAGCTGGGTTACTTAAAAATAACCTCTTATATCCATTCTTTTTGGTGTATATAAGCAATGATGGTGAAGAAATTGTGAAAGCTTCGCAAACCAAATTGGCTTTAGATTACTTCAGAAAATTGTGCATGGGTAATGATTCGGTTCTACCAGAGTTAGTGGCAGAATTTGACAAAGAAACCAAAGGGAATAAAAAAATGGAGGTATACACCAAGCTACTTAAAAATGCCATCAGTGAAATTGTTGGTGTTCAAGAAGAAGTTGGTTTGAGTTCTCTAGCAAAAGCTGGTGGAACAGTATTGGTTAAAGATTCAATTGAAAGACAATCCAATCTTGAATTAATCAGCTACCTAATCATTAAGTAAATGGGGTTGAATTACAATAAAATATTTAATATTCCAGCTCGTAGTCTTAATGAAGTTAAGATTACGAAAGCATTCTTTTTGAGTAGTTTTGATTTAACTACAACGGATAAAAATGTATTGAATTACGAAATACAGAGCATGAACTGGTTAGCTAGTATTAAGCCAGCCAATGCTAATATATCAGCTGAAGTTAATGATATGTACAACTATGAAGAAATTCAAGTAATGGTGTGTACATTGAAAGGTTTGGGTTTGCAACAATTTGGTGACAAGTGTGTTCAATTATTTCAGAAATATATCCCTTATCCTATCCTATTGATTATTGAGGATGAGGATAATTTTATGATAAACACGTGTGATAAACGCATTAATCAAAACGACACCACCAAAAGAACCATTGAAAAACTTATATCAACACCAATCCTAACAAAGTTGTATAAAGATGACTTGGTTAGTGCTTTGTTTGATGGTTTAAACTTTACAGCACTGGATAAAACAAATTTAGAGACTGTCTACAAGAGTTACATCAAAGCAATTGTAAACTATCAAACAGCATTGGTAACGGGTGCTACTTTAGTTAGAAATCACACACGTACTGAAGATGATATGCAGATGCTGGAGCAAATAAATAAGCTTGATAAAGAAGTTATTAGGCTAACTAACCAGATAAAAAAAGAAAGCCAATTCAACACCAAGTTGAATCTGAATATTGAGATTCAAAAGCATAGAAAAGAGATAGAAAGTATTAAAAATAAATTAGGACAAGAATGAGCATCGAAAAAATTAACCAAGGTGACCAATTAACACAAAGCATGGATTTAGTTTATGAAAACATTCAACGATTAAAAGAATTGTTTCCAGAGATAGTAACTGAAGGTAAGATTGATTTTGCTGTACTTCAAGAGGTTTTAGGGAATGAACTTGAAGAGGGTGAAGAATATTATAGATTCACATGGGCTGGTAAAACACAAGCAAGAAGAGAAGCTCATAAACCAAGCACTGGTACTTTAAGACCAGCTAAAGATGAAAGTGTTAATTGGGACACTACAGAAAACTTGTATATCGAAGGTGATAACTTGGAAGTATTGAAATTACTTCAGAAAAGCTATGCTGGAAAAATCAAAGTTATCAGTATTGACCCTCCATACAACACTGGGAAAGATTTTGTGTACAAAGATAATTATAAAGACAATCTTAAAAACTACCAGCAAATTACTGGGCAAATTGATAGTGAAGGAAAAAAAGTAACATCAAACACTGAAACCGATGGAAGATATCATTCCAATTGGTTGAATATGATATATCCTAGGTTAATTTTAGCTAGAAACTTATTGAGAGAAGACGGGTTAATATTTATTAATATTGATGATAATGAACTTGAAAATTTAATTAAAATTGGAAAGGAAGTATTCGGTTCTGAAAACTTTATAGATGTTTTTAGTTGGGCAAAAACAGAAACACCAGCTAATTTATCAAAGAAAAGTAAAAAAATAATTGAGTATGTAATATGTTTTCAAAAGAAAAAAGATGATTTGAAATTTACTGGTATTAAGAAAGAGTCTCAAAGTTCAAATGGTTTATTAAATCAAACTAATAAGATTTCAGAGCTGATTTTTCCTTCTGATATCGTATTAACAAGCATCCAAAATGGAGTTATAGCAAAAGGTATGTACGGTACAGATAGTTATGATGTAGAATTAATTGAGGACACAGAAGTTAAAGATGGTGTATTTGTTAAGCAAGTTAAATTGAAAGCTAAATTCAAATGGAGTCAATCATATCTTGATAATGAAATTAATAATGGAACAATAATTAAAATACCAACGATTAGATTTAGCCCTTCTTACGAGAAACTTGAGTATGATGCTGAAGTTCCACCAAATTTAATAAACAGTAAAGTTAACGTTGGGACAAATGAAAATGCTGGTTCCGATTTAGTTGATTTAATGGGTGCAAAGGTTTTTGACTTTCCCAAACCAGTGAGTTTATTGAAATATTTAATACAGTTTATAGATGATAAAAATGCATTGATTTTAGATTTTTTCTCTGGTAGTGGAACATTAGCTAATTCTGTAATGGAATTAAATTTAGAAGATGGAGGTTCTAGAAAGTTTATTTGTGTTCAGTTACCAGAAAAAATTGAAATAGTTTCTGGTATGACAGATGATGAAAAAAAGACAAAACAAAATGCTATCGATTTTTTAATAGGTTTAAATAAGCCAACTAAACTTTCTGAAATAGGAAAAGAAAGAATAAGAAGAGCTAGAATAAATATTATTCTAGAAAATAAAGAAAAAGCTAAAGATTTAGACCTTGGTTTCAAAGTATTTAAACTAGATAGTTCAAATGTTAAAGGTTGGGATGGTAATCCAGATGAGTTAGATAATAGTTTATTTGATGCACAAGACAACATCAAAACTGATAGAACAGAAGAAGATGTCCTATTTGAAATATTGTTAAAATATGGTCTTGATTTAACACTGCCAATTGAAGAAAAATTAATAGAAGGCAAAAAGGTATTCAACGTTGGTGTTGGGGCTTTGTTTATCTGTTTAGCTGATGGTATTACAAGTAAAGTGGCTGAAGGTGTTGGAGCATGGAAACAAGAACTACAACCAGAAGCATGTAGGGTTATTTTCAAAGACACTGGTTTCACAGATGTAGAAAAAACAAACTCTGTTCAGATATTAAAAAGATTTGGTATTACGGAGGTGAAAAGTATTTAAGCAAGGTTTATTCACAATTAAGCAAGGTTATCCACAATATGTAAAAAGCTTTAAAATCAAAGGGTTTTAAAAATTAAGCAAGGTTTATCCATAATTAAGCAAGGTTAAGAAATGAGTGATTCAGTTTCAAAAATAAATACAATAGTAACAAGAGAATATCTACAAACACAAGTAGAGAATCAATACTTTGAACGTAAAGGACTTGGAGAAAAGGACATTAAGCCCATAAAAATAGCTGAAGAATTAATCGGTATGTTGAATGCTGATGGAGGAACATTGGCTTTTGGAGTTTCAGATTCGGGTGAAATTGAAGACCTTAATTCACTTGGAGGTAAATTGGATGACTATAGGAAATTGGTCTTTAATTTCATTCATCCAGCATGTAACATTGAATTGGAAGAGGTTACTATAGATGGTAAACTAGTATTTCTATTTCATGTAGAACAAGAATTAGAACGTATTTTCCGTACAAGAGAAAATGAAAAAGTCTATTTGAGAGTACATGATTCGAACCGTTTGTTAGACCTAGATAGAATCAAGAAATTAGAGTATGATAAATCTATCAGACGTTTTGAAGATGAAACGGTAAAAGATTTTGAAATAGAAGATTTTGACAATGATTTACTTAATGAATACAAAGAAAAGGTAAACTACAAAGGAGATATTCTTGACTTGTTGGTGTTAAAATATTTGGCTACTAAAAAAGGCGGTGTTTATCAGTTTAAAAATGCTTCAGCTTTACTATTCTCTAAAGACCCAGAAAAGTATATTCCTTCAGCTTCAGTAAGATATATAAGATATGAGGGTACAGAAGCCTTGACGGGTGTTAACCACAATGTGGTGAAAGATGAACGTTTTGAAAATAACATTCCACGATTAATCAGTCATCTTAAAGCGTTTCTAAAGGCTTCATTTAAGGATTACTATTTCCTAGATATGGAAACTGGAAGATTTAATAAAGTACCAGAGTACCCAGAAGAAGCTTGGTTGGAGGGAATTGTAAATGCTTTATGTCACCGTTCTTATAACGTTCATGGTAATGCTATTTACATCAAGCATTTTGATGATAGATTAGAGATAAGTAATAGTGGTCCGCTACCAGCACAAGTAACGATTGACAATATCAAAACGGAACGATTTGCTAGAAATCCTCGTGTAGCAAGAGTTTTGGAAGACATGGGGTATGTTCGTCAATTGAATGAAGGTGTATCTAGAATTTATGAATCGATGGAGAAATCGATGTTATCTATACCAGAGTACAAAGAAGGTAATAGCACAGTGTATTTGATATTGAGAAATAAAATCAGTGGTCATTCTAAAACTATTCATGATTCAGTGATAGAGAAGATTGAAAAAAATTGGAAAGTATATAACGAAACACAACGTAACATTTTTCATTATTTGTTTTTAAATCATAAAGCAACCATCGATGAGCTTGTGAAGTTCACTAATATAAATATCAATACAATTAGAGGTTATTTGAATAAGTTTATTGAGGATGGTGTATTAATTCGATTAAGTGAAAAACAGCGTGATGTAAATGCACTTTATGTATTTAAGAAACATTGAAAGCGAATTAACAAATGTTTAAAACCATTATTAAAAGTTCTGATTTACAATGTTTTTATTAAGGTTAAGAAACATTGGGGGTAAATTAAGAAACATTATAAATTCACCTTGGTGAATACAAAAAGAGATAGTATGAAGTTACAATTTAATAGCGAACTAGGATATCAGCAAGAAGCCATAGAAGCGATTGTAGACATTTTTAAGGGTCAAGATAAGTGTGAGTCAAACTTTACAGTTTACTCACCCGAATACATCGCAAAACAAGCAAATTTTGAGTTCACCGAAGTTGGATATGGTAATAGATTGTTACTTACAGAGGGTAAGTTGATAGAGAACGTTCAACATATTCAATTAAGCAATGGATTAAAACCATCTACCAAAGATGATATCGATAGAAATAATCTAGATTTTACTATTGAAATGGAAACTGGTACTGGTAAGACATACGTGTATTTAAGAACGATACTGGATATGTATATGAAGTACGGTTTTTCCAAACACATCATTGTTGTTCCATCGATACCAATAAAAGAAGGGGTTTACAAATCATTGCAAATTACTCAAGAGCACTTGAGAGGGTTGAATGATAATGTGAACTACAATTTCTTTGTGTATGATAGTAGTAAATTGAACGAGGTAAGAGATTTTGCTACCAATGATAGATTAGAAATCATGGTCATCAATATTGATGCATTCGCCAAAAGTTTCGAGAAGCCAGAAGATGTTACTAAATCAGTAAACATCATCCATAGGTACAATGATTCGTTAGGATATAAACCATTAGACCTAATTAAGAATACAAGACCATTTATCATCATAGATGAACCACAAACAACAATGAGTACCGAGTTAAGGAAAAAGGCTGTTAAAAACCTTAATCCTTTGGCTATCGTTAGGTATTCAGCTACCCATAAAGAGAAGGTTAATCTTATGTATAAATTGGATGCCGTAGATGCTTATGAAAAGAAATTGGTGAAGCAAATCGAGGTAGCATCAGTTCAAACAGAGAGCGTAAATAGTCATGCCTATATCAGATTAGTAGAAGTAAAAGTTAGCAAAGGTTTTCCTACAGCTAAAGTGGAAGTAGATATTTTTAGTAATGGTTCTATATCTCGAAAAGTTATACCAATCAAACCTAATTATGATTTAGAACAAATCACAGATAGAACAGAATACGAAGGATTCATTATAAAAGAAATATATGCCGTAGATGGTGAAGAGTATATTGATTTTACTGGTCGTGAAGATGTAATCAAATTAGGTGAAGCTATTGGTGCTATTGATGAGAACCAAATTAAAACAGCTTTAATAAGTAAAACCATTGAAGAACATTTGAATAAAGAATTGATATTAAATCCTCAAGGCATTAAGGTTTTGAGTTTATTCTTCATTGATTCTGTAGCAAAATATCGAATGTATGATGAAGATGGAAATCAAGCAAATGGTGAGTATGCAGAAATATTTGAAAAAGAATATAAAAAGCTAATCAACAAACCTAAATATCGTATACTTTTTCAAGGGATACAAGATTTAGATAGTACAGCACCAGAAGTTCACAATGGATATTTTTCGATAGATAAGAAGTCTAAAGCTTCTAACAAGAAAGATAAGTTTGAGTTCTATAAAGATACGAATGGTAGTACGAATGCAGATGAGGATACCTATAACCTAATCATGCGAGATAAAGAAATGTTATTGAGTTTCGATTCTAAATTGAGATTCATCTTTTCGCATTCAGCATTGAAAGAGGGTTGGGATAATCCAAATGTATTTCAAATTTGCACACTTAAAGAAGCTGGAGGTTCTGAAACAAGACGTAGACAAGAGATTGGTCGTGGATTGCGTTTATGTGTGAATCAAGATGGTGAAAGAATCTATGGTCATGAAGTAAACACACTTACTGTTATGGCTACAGAATCGTATGTTGAATTTGTAGATAACTTCCAGAAAGAAGTTGAAAAAGATACTGGTATCAAATTCGGAATAATAGAAGACCACAGTTTTGGCGACATCGTAGTTAACATTGATGAAGATGATATAGAATATTTTGGTCATGAAAAATCAAAAGAAATATACAATCACTTGAAAGAACAAGGCTATATCGATATCAAAGGTAAAGTACAAGATTCTTTAAGAGTAGCATTGAGAGATGACACTGTAAATCTACCAGAGGGTCTTGAGGAGCAACCACATGTTGTTAATCAAATCATCAAAAAGATTAAAGAAACAGCTGGTAAACTCGAAATAAAGAATCAAAAAGACAAAGAGGTAGTATCAGTTAACAGAAGAGTTTTAGATAGCCCAGAGTTCAAAGAATTGTGGGAGAAGGTTAAATTTAAAACCACGTTTTCTGTAGATTTTGATTCAGACAAATTGATACAGAAATGTATTCATGCATTGGATGAAAAACTTAAAGTGGTTAGAGGTAAGCTAATCTATTCAAAGGCATCAATACATATTACAGAAGCTGGTGTTGATGCTGAAGAACTAGCAAACACCAAAGTAGTTCAGACCATTCATGAAGATGTTGAGCGACTACCAGACATAGTGAGTTACTTGCAAAATGAAACTCAATTAACACGCAAGTCGATTGTTAAGATACTTACTGGTACTCAAAAGCTAAAATATTTTAAAGCCAATCCGCAGAAGTTTATAGAAGGTTGTATAGACATAATCAACGAACAGATGAGGATGCATATCATTGATGGTATCCAGTACAAAAAGATTGGTGATGCTGAATACTATAGTCAAGAAATGTTCGAGAACCAAGAGTTATTTGGTTATTTAAGAAGTAATCTTGAGAAGAGTGAAAAATCACCATACCAGTATGTAGTCTATGATTCAGCAGTAGAGTCAAGTTTAGCTCGAGAGTTTGAGCATAGTAAAAACATTTCTGTTTATTCCAAACTACCAAGCTGGTTCAAAATTGAGACACCATTAGGTACTTATAATCCAGATTGGGCAATACTCTGGAAAGATGATACTGAAGAGAAGTTGTTCTTTGTAGTAGAATCAAAAGGAACTACAAACGTTGAGTTTGGATTAAGAGGTAGTGAAACATCGAAAATAAAATGTGGTGTTAAACACTTCAATGCTATTGGTAGCGATATGGTTGTAGCTAGTAATATGGGTGATGTTGAAGAGTATGTATTAAATATTAATTGATTTTATTCATTACATTTGGAACAAAAGATAGCTTAACACGTATTTATAATAAAATAATTAATATTGAGTAACACAAAATTTAAATATCATTTAAAACATGAAGAATTGGGTTGTGATTGTCCAAATATGGATAATCTTGAGTCAATCAATAACCATGTATATAGGTGGTTATTTAGTGATTTGACTCATATAAATAATCATTTACCTCCTTTTTTAATTTCACCAAATAGAATTGATTCTGAAGATGATTGCAAATCAAAATGCGATGGCTTTGCATTATCAATGTTTACAGATTTGGTAAAAGCTGAAAAAAAATACATTAAATTAGTCAAGAGAAAGCCTTTACTAGTTGAAGTTTTTGGGAATGGGATAGGTAAATTGAAGTTAATTGAAAGCGATGGAATGGCAGACAAACCTAGTAAATCCTCTTCTCATTTTAATTTTCATGAATTTGAAAATGAAAACAACCAATTTATATTCGAATACATAAAAGATATTAAAATTGAGTAAATCATTAAGACATATAATCGGTTTAGATATACCAAATTTTCCAATTAAATTGAATAAAGTTGGTGATTTGTTGTATTTTGAAGGTTCATTAATGGGGGTTTATTGCAACGATGAAGGTTCTCCTTTTATTTTTGATTGGGTCGAATTAAATAATAATGTAAATCGGTGGTTAGTCTATGAAGTCGAAATTAAATCTTTAGCAGATTATATAAATGGCAAAATAAGCCATTTTAGCTTGATTAACAACCCTAAAAAAGATTTGATTTTTTTAATTGATAAAAATATTGAAGGTATAGATGTTTGTTGTAAGGTTGTATCACCTAAAAATTTACCTTACGAGTATTTACCCAAAAACAATATTTACTTTGATGAAGATGAATCAAAAAAATTAGATAATATAAAAACTACCTTTAATCTAAAAGAAGCTAATAAATTAAAAGAAATAGAAACTTCAATTTTTAATATTTTAGATGAGGCAGAGAAAAATGAAACTGAATTAATCAACCTTCATTTTAAATCATCTAAAAATTCTAATGTCGGATTTGGTAAAATAAAGAGTTCTATTTTAGGGGAGATATTAACTGACTATAGTAAATTAAGTAGGTCTATAGCAATAAATCTTTTTGATAAGAAAACAAAAAGTATTAAAAAAAGAAGAAAAAAAGGTGAGTTAGATAGGATTATTGGGTATTCAGAGACAGAATTAATTTATACTAAAGCTGCTTCTTATAGTGTGTTTTTAAAACCAATAACTAACGAATTTGATTTATTCGACACAGAGACTAATTCTGAAAAGATTCTAACTAAACTTTTCGAAATTCTTAATGCAAGTTTAGATGCAAATAAGTTAAAAGAAATTAAAAATAGCCTTGATAATGAAGTCTTACAATCATATTTGAATTTAATTAAAGGAATAAATTCAAATGATTTAACTTTGTGTGTTCAGTATGCTAATCCAGCTAATAAGAAAAATTTATCAGAAGTACTTGATATAAAAAAAACAAAAAAGATATTAAATAATTTAAATATTTTAGAATCTGGGGATAAGAACACTCTAATTGAAAAAGGTATTTTTAAGGCACTTGATGTTACTAATTATTCATTTAAGTTTGAATCATTAAAAAACGAAATTTCATTAGGTAAATTTTCTGATTCATTAAAATCTTTTGTTGGTGATTACAATCTAAAAGATACGTATCAAGTTACTTTTGAAATAAACGAAGTAAGAAAATCTAACAAGATTGATAATCTTGAAAAAATATCAATAATAAAATGTGAAGTTCTTTAGTTATGGAATTGTTATCTAATAGGTAATTATTTTAAATAAAGTTATCTATTACTTGTTTTGTAGTTATCTATTGCTTATCTTTGTTGTAACAAAATAAGTAATAGATAACATTATGAAAGCATCAGAATTTAAAAACGGTATAAAAGAGTTAAAAAACTACCTTAAAGGTGTTACTTTAAGTATCCAATCTAAATACTCAATTTGTCCTTACAAAACACTGAATGCTTTCGGTCATGAAGTATTAAACCAAGAATCATTTGGTAAATCGTTCAGTATCCAATCAGTTTGGACTTCTGAAGGTATAAAGTCAGCGAACACTTTTCAAGACTTACTTAATTTGTTTAAATCATCTACTGTTACTGGTATTCGTTTTAATGCTTATGTAGAAGAAGCTTATGATGAATGCTCTTTCATTAGAAGTTGGGGTCGTCTAGATTAATCCTAAACATACAATTATGCAATTAGAAAGCTATATAGTAAGGTATCGTGTAAACAGCACCCAAACTCAAACAACACTTCATTTGTATAGTAATAGTGAAAGCCAAGCTATTTTTAAACTAAAACAAAGAGGTAGTGTGAGTCAAGATTCAGTAGTGATAATATTAAGTATTCAAAAAAGATAATAGAATGGAAATGATAACAAACAAAGAGATTGCATCTACAATAATCGCTCAAATAAAAAATGGTGACAAGTGGTTTTTACCAGCTATTGGTGCTACTAATTTTACAACTCTACCAGAATCTAAAGAATATGCTGGAGGTGTAATGTTTAAATGTAATGGAATTAAGCACAAAGCTTTTGTGAAGATTGAGTTGAAATGGATAGACACCTATGTTATATCATTTATCAAGAAGAATGGTGACTTGATTAAACTGGTGGAGGATGTGTATTCTGATGAGCTTATTAGAATTCTTGATTATATCGAAGGTAAATAGTAGAATATGATAATTTTAATCCCTAGTTAAGCAACTAGGGATTTTTTATTTAATAATATCTTCTGAATACGTTGAGCAGTACCCAAACTACATTGACCTAGTAAAGCACTTCTTCTTAATGATTGACCAGCATTCAATTCACGCACCACCACTTTGTATTTATCAAGCACTTGTAATTCGGTCATGGTTGCTCCATTAGCTCGCCCCTTGTACTTGTTAGAAAGACGAGCAATCTCAATGCCTTGTTTTTGACGAAACAACATAGATTCACGTTCCATGCAACTCACATTTGAAAGCACCGATACAATCATAGAAAAAGTAGGATTTGGTTTACCGTTAATCATAGAATACATTCCTATATTTTCAATAAATAAATTTACATTTCTATCATTAAAAAATTTACAAACAGTCAAAACATCAATTATATCTCTCCCAATTCTGGAAAGCTCATTTATATGAATTTCTGAAATATTATCAATTTCAGCAACCAATTTTTTAGCTTCTTTGCGTTCAAAGAATGATACACAACCACTGATTTTGTCATTGTATACCTTATCAAATTTAGATGAATTGGCTGTTTGTCTAGCAAGTGACTGGTCGATTGATGATATTCTATTGTATTTCGCCTTCATAATTATCTATTGATTAATTTACACGTATAAAGATAAGCATTATTTAACTAAAAAATCAAGTTATGCATGATTATTTTTTAAAAAGTTATCCATGGCTTTATAAATTACATTCAAGGTGTATGAAATTAGGGTGGTGTGATAATACATCATATAAATCAGTAAATGCATGATTGAATAATGTTCAGTTTAGAGCATGCCCTAAATGATACACTTTGATTAAAAATGGAGGGGATGCTGGTTTAATCCCTCCCTATGATTTGGTTTTTGATTGGTGCTAGATTCTCCAGAGAATCGATGACTCCAGTTTTGAGACATCTATCATCAATAAATGGAGGTATGATGTAGTTCGGAAACTGTTTACCAATTTTGGTTATTATTTTTTCTTATCTGGGTAGAATCCAAAACCAACTTAAAATATGAGGAATGGCTTAAAATTTTTTTTATATAAAATTGAGTTCAAATTATGCAAACCCATATTTTCTGATATTTATAATTAAAGAGAGATATGGAATCACAAGATTTAATAAGAATACCAACAAGTATATTGGATGAGTTAAAGAAGCATCTAGAAAAGTTTATACTGGATGATAAAAAACCAGCTGGTTATGATGAAGCTTTGAGATATGTTGCTCTTCAAAGAGCTACAACATCTCAATTAGCAAAGCTTAATTCATTTGCTAATCATTTTGAATCAACGTCACCAGAGCACATTGAGAAGCATAAGATTCTCGATAAGATGGTGACCTTTGCAAAGAATTGGGTAGCTCAAGACAAACGTAAAAAGGAACTATCAAATAAAGTTAGAAACGATAGTGACCATCCAACTGGTGCAAACACCAAGAATCAGACTGGTAGAAAAGTTGATAGACTAACAAAACCAAGCATGGCATCATTGAAACCAGCAGAAGTTAATGAAGGTGAAGTTCAAATTTATTGTGCTCGTATTATTGAAATCATAAATAAAATTTGAATATGAATTGAATCATTAAATTATGGTATTTTTGATTAAAACTAAATATGAGAGCTAATTCGTATAACACTGGGATTGCAAGTGAGTATCTAATTTTATCTATTCTATATCGATTAGAATTAGAAGCTTACGTTAGTCAAGGTAATAAGAAAAGTATTGACATTCGAGTAATAAGAAATGATGGAACACCAATTTCGATTGATGTAAAATCAGTAAGGGGTTATAGTTCATTAGTTGTAAATAATGTAGAATCAAAAAAAAATCATTTTATTGTTTTCGTTGTTTACAACAACAAGTTTGAAGAACCAGAGTACTCTCCAAATATTTATGTGGTTCCAAGTGAGCTTGTGTCAGATATTACGGAAGATTATAGTGGAGAGAAACGAGTTCTAAAAAACAAATTAATAAACTATAAAAGTAAATGGGATTTCATAATCAATGAAAATTATCAACAAGGTGATGATGGATTTGATGAAGAATCAAATGAACAAAAAATAATAGCAGACTACCATAGTTCATTAGGTTTGATTAAGGATTGCAGTTATACAATTGAGCAAGTGTGCAATCACATGGGGATTTCTACCTCTGAATACTCTGATTTGAAAAGAAGTTACGAGTTATTGATGGACAAACAGAAAAACTAAAAACCTTCAAAAATACCAAGACCGAATAATGCAAAATCATATTTCACTGGGTCATTAGGGTCTAATTCTCTTAAATTTAAGTCTAGTTCAGCAAGTGCTTTTAAATCATTTTGAGCTCGTGAAATAAGTCCAAGTTTACGTGCAACATTACCACTGTGAACATCCAAAGGGCATGAAAGTTTTGATGGTGAAATATCCCAAATCCCAAAGTCAACACCAGTATTGTCTTTACGACATAACCATCTCAAACTCATATTTATTCTCTTTGAAACACTACCTTTATTAGGGTCAGCAACATGTTTTCTAGTTCGCTGTGGGTGCTCAATCTCAAAGAATATTTGATTTAAAGCATGAATAGCTGGTTGAATTGAATCTTCAGTTTGATGTTTAATAAAGATTGATTCTAGTCCACTATGATTCGTGTATATATGGTTTAAGGCTTTGATGAAATATTTGAAGTCTTCACCATTGAATGTGCGATGAACAAATCCATCAAGTCTTTCAAGTTGGTGCTCTTCATGAGACATAACAAAATCATAAGGCGAATTACCTAATAAGTCCATCATTCTATGACCATTCTTTGTAATCATCTTTCGATTACCCCATGCAATTGTTGAAGCAAGAAAACTAGCGATTTCAATATCTTCTTTTAGGGTGTATCTATGTGGAACACTTATTGGGTCTGGAGCGATGAAGTCAGTGGTATTAAACTCTTCTACTTTAGCATCCAAGAACTCTTTAAGTTCGATTTTAGTTAAACCCATAATTAATAAAATATCTAATGTATCTTTGACAAAAGTAACACTTAATATGATAAAATATTATGCTACCTTATTTACCCGAACCAACATGTTTTTACGTTGGATGGTCCGTGACAACTTAACAGGTGTTGATTTTGGAATTTGGAAAAGTATCCCATCAAGTGAATTATCTGTTCCGTTAGATGTTCATACAGCAAATATTTCGAGAAAATTAGGACTTATAACACGAAAACAAAACGATGATAAAGCATTAGAAGAATTGATGGAACAATTACGGGATTTTGACCCAATTGATCCAGCTAAATACGACTTTGCCTTATTTGGTTTAGGTGCCATTGAAAAATTTTAACCACAAGAATATGAATATATCTTTTTGGAAACATCATCCAATTTCTGACCAAACTGGAGAAATATTAGCTGCTGAAACTATTGAATTTTATAACAAGTTCAAACCAAACTTTCTTAAAATAACTCCAGCAGGAACATGGATAGCAACCTGTTATGGATTAAAAGATTACTATAGTGGTGATTTTTTAGGTCGAAGATTTGTAGAGTGTCCACTCATTAATGAACTTATTGATTGGAAAAAAATTCAGTTATTTGAAGGTACACCACCACCACTTTTAGAACAATTAAAAGCAGCTGAAATTGTTTGCAAAGAAATACACGATGTCCCTGTATATGCAACCATTTTCTCCCCTGTTACACAAGCAATTCAACTTTGTGGTTTAGACCTTTTTTTAAAGCATTTAAATGAAAATCCAGAACTAATTAAAGAAGTACTAAATACACTTTTGCTAAATACAAATCAAATAATCCAACGTTATGTTGAATTGGGGATTGAAGGAATATATTATGCAACTCAATCATGTCAAATTTCTCAATTAACACCTGAAATATATTCATCAATAGGAAAATCAATTGATGAATCATGTTTAGAATTTGCCTCTAATTTAGTTCAATCAGTAATCTTTCATGTTCATGGAGAATCCATATATTTAAACATCAAAGAAAAAATTCCCTTCCTTTGTATTCATTATGAAGAAAGTACAACAAATTCGTTAACTACAAACTACCCCAAAATCATCGGTATTCCTGCTAGTAAAATTGAAACTACACAAGATACTATTGAAATTCAACAACTTGTTAATGAATATATAAATGATGCAGATTTGATACTTTGTGGATGCGTATTACCTGTTGCTACAGAAGATGAAATTATTTCGAATTGGATAAACACGATACAAAAGATGAACTAAAATGGTTATAGAAAATCCTTTTACTTTATTACCAAAAGAATGGATTGATGTTCCAATTATAGAACACCTTCAAAAAATTGCAACTCGTTTTCCATATAAAACAGCAATAGAATTTAATGGAAAAAAAATTAGTTACACTGAGTTATTAAAAGAAATAACTCAGAAATCTATTGAACTAAAAAAACAAATCCACTCACAAAAACCAATTGCTATTTGGTTGGATATTGAGCCAGATTTTATTATCGCCAAATTTGCATGTTTAGCACTTGGTATTCCATACGTACCACTAGATGCAAACTTTCCAATTCAAAGAAATCTAGATATAATTCAACATGCTGAAGTACAATTAATTATAACAAATAAAGAGTTTGAAAAACAAATAGAATCTTCCTATATTATCCCCTTATTTGTTCTAGATGAAGATAAATTAATAAATAATTTGTTACAAGACAAAAAGATTGTTACAACACCTACATCAAAATCAATTTCTTATATCATTTATACTTCAGGGAGTACTGGAAAACCTAAGGGTGTGTATCAAAATCAACGTAATCATCTACATGATGTTTGGCAATATATAAATTACATTCAATTACGTTCTGATGATCGAGTTTCATATTGTTATTCACCATCTGTAAATGGATCAATACGAGATACTTTTGGAACTTTATTAATTGGAGCAACCTTGTATTTAACCAATATTAAAAAATATTCTATAAGTTCATTAAACACGTATCTACTTGATAACAAGATAAGTATATTTCATGCAATTCCAACCATTTTTAGAACACTATTTCTGGTTCATAAAAAACTATTTTTACCTGAAGTTAGAATAATCTATTTAGCTGGAGATCGAATTTTTCGTTCTGATTTTGAACTATATAAAACAAATTTTAGTGATACTTGTAACTTATATGTAGGGATAGGTTCTACAGAAAATGCGACTCTTTTTAGACATTGGCTTCTCAATAAACAAACAGTTGTAGAAAGTAATTTAGTACCAGTTGGATATCCAATTGAAGACCGCGATATGACAATTAGAAATTCTTCTCAAAACATCATTGGAATGGGAGAAATTGGTGAAATATTTGTTAGAAGTAAATACCTGTCTTTAGGGTATTGGAATGACGCGGAACTTACCAAACAGTATTACACTACCTACCCTGATGGAAGTAGGGAATTCAAAACTGGAGATATAGGTAAAGTACTAGAAAATGGACTATTGGAATTCATTGGAAGAAAAGACAAACAAATTAAAATTAACGGTCATCGTATTGAAATTGATGAAATTAGAGCAGCAATTTTAAGAATTCATGGAGTTGAAAATGTTGCCATATTACATCGAGAAATAAACCAACAATTTAAAATTGTCGCATACATTCAAACAAAGCAAGAGACATCAATAATTCAACAAGAAATACAGTCCATATTACCTCAGTTTATGGTTCCCTCTTACTATTATTTTATTGATGAAATTCCATTACTTTCCAATTACAAGTTGGATTTTAATACACTAAAATTAATTGATAATGAAAATTATAATTTAGAACAAACAAATATAACTACATCACATACAATAGAAGAAAATATTAAGAACATCTGGTCTAGATATACTGGAAACAACACCTATTCAACAGACATAACCTGGGCTGATACAGCAGCAAATTCAATTGATTTATTAAATTTTTTGGTAGACATTGAACAAGAATTTAATATTCATTTCCCAAGTGATTTCATCAACAAAGAAATGACTCCTTCTTATGTTATAGATAAAATAAAAACAATCAAAGAACATAAAAATAAGGTTGACTTTTCAGATAAACCTGTTATCTATTTTTTTCCATGGCTATGCGGATTAAGAGACGGACATGAAAAATTAATACATCGTATATCAAAACAATTTGAAGTTAAAGTAATCTCATACCCCAATTACAACTCATGGAACAAAGGAAAACAAAATTTTAAGGAAGTTAATGAAGAGATAATGAACTCATTCTTAAATGAAACAAGACCAATTATATTTTTTGGCGTATTATCTGGGACTATTTTTAGTCATGAAATTGCAGCAAATTTAAAAGCACAATTCAATAAAAATATACTTGCAAATGTAATTCTAGACTACACCCCTTCCAAACAATCTTGGGTTAGAAAGCTTAAAAATAAAATTAAAAATAATTTTACTAAACATTATACCACTGCACAACAACGTATTCTTCATTCTGTTAATCTAACTAATAGTGAAGTACCCACATATTTATTTGCTTTTGACAAAAAAAAAGAAGTACAATTACAATTTTGGAAAAAATATTGCTCAACTATTCAATTAGTTTCTTTCAATTTCACTCACAAACAGTTAGCTGGTGAAAATAAACATGAAAAACTTTCAAATAATACAGTTTTCATTGAAAAAATGGAAAGTGAATTTCTAAACATTACTAAAGAAATAGTACAATGAGTTTAATTTTCGGAAATTATAAATTTGAAACTAATTCAAATAGTTACAACACTGACCATCTTAAAGTTAGTAACCAACCTCCCCATTTCGATAAATTTAGGCACTGGAATAATGAATCTATCTATCTTGGTAATTACCATTCAGTTTATACACCAGAGGCCAAATATGAATCACCAATATATACATTAGATAAACTAACAATTTCTGCGAATGCAAGACTTGATAATAGAAAGGAACTATTTAAATTACTTGACTTATCAACTACTCTTCTTGATGAAACACCCAATAATATCTTAATTTTAAAAGCATATCAAAAATGGAATACTAATTGTGTAAATTATATTCACGGAGATTGGGCATTTGCTATTTGGAATGATGAAAAAAAAGAATTATTTATTGCACGAGATCAATTTGGTTTAACAGGTATTTATTATTCCCAAAACGAGAATGATTTTGTATTCTCCTCACGTTTAAAAGGTATTCTTAACACAACTAATAATACAGAAATTGACGAATCTAGACTGTTAAGTAATCAATTCAATACAACAAATGAAGGGAATAAAACACTTTATAAACATATTTTTCAATTAGAAAGAGGACACTGTTTAATACTAAGAAATAGAGAAGTAACTTACAAAAAATATTTTTCCTTTTCTTTACCTGATCCTATAAGATATAAAAACAACCAAGATTATATCGATCATTTTTTAGAACTTTATGAAAATGCTGTTAAAGTGAGAATGCACAGCACTGGAAAGTTAGGTAGTATGCTTAGCGGAGGATTAGATTCAGGTTCAGTTACGGCATTAGTTGCAAAAGAATTAAAAAAAATAAATCAAAGTTTAATCTCATTTACCTCCGTACCATTATATGACTCAAGTAGTTTAACACTATCACATCACTTTGGTGACGAAACAGAATACTCAAAATCTACAGCCGAATTCAGTGGAAATATCGAACATTTTTTTGTTAATGGAAGTGAAAGCTCTTTAGTAAATGGAATTGAAAGCTATATTGAAAATCATTGTGCTCCACCTGGTACACCTGGTAATACATATTGGATTCAAGAAATTCTCTCTAATGCGAATAGAATGGGAATAAAAACGTTGTTTGGTGGTTTTGCTGGTAATGCTACAATCTCTTGGAATGAATCTCTAAATAATTTAACTCTGCTTGAAAAACTTCAACGAAAAGATATCAAACTACAAACTAAAATAAAATATATAAAACAATTTATTCTAAATTCAAGTAAAAAAAAGAATACGAATAGCATCAATACTCAACAAGAAAATCAGAATAAATATTCTTGCTTTAATAAAGAATTATTTAATGACTCTATATTACTAGAATCTAATAATCAACAACATAAAACAAAAAATATTTCCAATTTTGATAAAAGACTAATATTAATAGGTCCTGAGAACACAAATGTAAGTAGTGTTTGGCAAGAATACGGATACCGTAATGATTTAAATATTGTAGACCCTACTAGAGATTTAAAGTTAACAAACTTTTGTCTCTCACTTCCTGATCATTTGTTTTATAATCGCTATATCATTCGCGAAAGTATGAAAGGTATTTTACCTGATAATGTAAGAAATAATAAACTCAGAGGAAAACAAGCATCAGATGTTCAATTATTTATTAAAGAAAATTATGTAAATATTAATAAAATAATTACTAGATTTGAGGAAAATTCAGCAGTTTGTCATATTATTAATATTGATAAACTGAGAGAAATTTTAGCTAAAATTAATAAATCACCAAATCTTCAGTTACAAAAAGATTGTGATACCATATTAATTAAAGGGATTAGTTATGGATTATTCATTGAAAAACAAAGTAAATATGATACAAGAAACAAACAACTCTGCTGAACAAATTTGGGTAGCACCTAAATTAACTATTGAAACAGTAATTAATACCGAAGCTGGTTCATGGTCTACCTCTCACAACGACGGTTCAAGTTGTTATATTAGCTAACCAATATTTTCACTTAATTAATTAAAGATGTTTAACCTGTTAAACATCTTTTTTTTGTTCGTAATTATTCGTTAATTACATCATAAATCAAATTTAAATTTCATGTCACAAAGCAATATTAATAGTTTAGTAGAAGCATTAAAATTTTCACCTGACAATATACCCCTTAAATTACATCTTGCAGAAACACTTTTTCAAGCTAATCGCATTGATGAAGCTGAATTTCATTTTAATGAATTAATGCAGATTACGAATGATTATAATGTGAAATTTAAATTTGCACAACTTCAATTCAAAAAAGGTGCGTATTCAGTTTGTATTGTTATACTGGAAGATATTATTCAACATGCAACAAAAGATAAGGAAAGCTTATTACTCCTAACAAGAGCTCTTGTGGAAGAGAATTCAATTTCAAAAGCAGTAGAAATTTATACACAAATACATGAAATAGACCCTCTTTTTACAGATGAAAAATTAGATAATATTTTAAAAATCAAACAGGAAATACAAGAAGATTTATATTCTGAAGATGAGGATGAGGAAGAAGATCACTTTTTAGAAAAACCCACAATTGATTTCAAAGATGTTGGCGGAATGGAAAACATCAAGAAAGAAATTGAGATGAAAATCATTAAACCTCTTGAACATCAAGAATTATATAAAGCCTATGGAAAAAAAATTGGTGGTGGAATTCTTCTATATGGACCTCCTGGTTGTGGTAAAACATTTATTGCAAAAGCTACAGCAGGACAAATAAACTCCAAATTCATTAGTGTAGGACTAAATGACATTCTTGATATGTGGATTGGTAATAGCGAGAAGAATCTTCATGGAGTTTTTGAACTTGCTAGAAGAAACAAACCTTGTGTATTATTTTTTGATGAAATTGATGCACTTGGTACTAGCAGAAGTGAAATGAAAAATTCAGGAAGTAAACAACTTATCAATCAATTTTTACTTGAATTAGATGGTATTAATAACGATAATGAAGGTGTGTTAATTTTAGGAGCTACAAATTCTCCCTGGGATTTAGATCACGCATTTAGGAGACCTGGAAGATTCGACCGTATAGTTTTTGTTCCTACTCCAGATGAAGATGCAATTATCTCCATTCTAAAACTTAAGTTGAAAAACAAACCTATCGACACAATTGATTACAATTTATTAGCGAAAAAACTAGAAAAATATTCTGGAGCTGATATTGAAGCAGTTATAGATATTGCAATTGAAGAAAAATTAGAAAAATCATTTGAAACAGGTATACCAGAACCAATTTCAACAAAAGATTTACTAAATGCTTCAAAAAAACACAAACCGAGCACAAGTGAATGGTTTAATACAGCAAAAAATTATGCGCTTTTCGCTAATGAATCTGGATTATATGATGATGTATTAAATTATTTAAACATCAAAAAATAATGATTCAAGAAAAAACGCAAAAAGCTGACGTATTACTTTCTCAAAAGAAATACAAAGAAGCTTCAAAACTGCTTAAAGAAATACTTTTAGATGATCCTAATGATGCTGTCATACTTTCTAAATTGATGGAATGCTATTTACAACTCGATAGATATCATGAAGCATTACAAATCATTAATAGTGCAATAGCTCTTGAACCAGAATGGGATTATCTATTTTATTATAGAGCAAGAGTTTATATTCAATTGGATGAATACCAAAAAGCCGAAGAAGATTTAAATTTGGCTATCTCAATGGATCCTGAAGATGCAGATTATTATGCAACTCTAGCGGCAATAAAACTAGATTTAAAAGATTACAAAACAACGTTAGAATTAGCAAATAAATCACTCTCGTTTGACCCTACTAATACTTTGGGATTAAATATGAGAAGTTCTTCGTTAAACAAACTTAAAAATAAAAAAGAGGCTTTAGAATCATTTGAAGTGGCACTTAAAGAAAATCCTAATAATTGCTTTACACACCATAGTTTAGGATGGGTACTATTAGAAAATGGAGATTACAAAAAAGCATTGTATCATTTCAAAGAAACATTACGAATTGATCCAACTTATGATACTGCTAAAACAGGTATGATGGAAGTACTCAAAGCTAAATATCTATTTTATCGCTTATTTTTAAAATATTCATTTTGGATGAATAATATTCAAAATAATAAACAATGGTATTTTATAGTTGGATTCTTTTTTGTTTTTAAATTAGTTTCGATTCTGATTGCTGGTCCTTTTATATTTACGCTGGGAATCCTCATATTTTCAGCGTGGATCATTGATCCAATTAGTAATTTGTTAATACGATTCAACTCATTAGGTAAATTATTGTTAAGTGATGAAGATATAAAAATAACCAATTTTGTAGGCGCATCCTTAATCCTTTTTGTTACAGGAATTACCACTTATCTAATTACATTTAATTCAAATTTCATCCCCCTTTTTGTTGTTGGAATAACTTTTATTTTACCTATTAATGCAATTTATAAAAAAACAAAAATACCACATCTATTCAAAATTACAGCTTTAACAATTGGTATATTAGGTGTAATTTCATGTGTAATTCCTCTGGTTAATGGAAAAATAAATAATGATTTCTTTGCCGTATATATTTTAACAATTATTCTTTTTCAATGGACACATAATTACGCAATTATTGAAGAATAACAAGCTGAATTCGATTAATAAATAACTAGTATAGACGACTAACATGTTAACTGCTATTTATTGTATTAAAATTTTTAATCTCTTATCAAGAAGAAAAACTTAATTATAATTTTCTAAATATTAATAATCAAACAACGATTTAAACAATTTAATCTATCTACATATCACATTTCTTAAATATTTACGGATAAAAAAATAAGTCTATCATAATTATGATAGACTTATAAAAAAATGAATATAAAATTGATTTTACTTTTTCAATAAAGTAGCAAAATCTTTAGCAAAGTAAGTCAAGATACCATCCGCGCCCGCTCTTCGAATACTAAGAAGCATTTCAGACATAGTTGCTTCATAATTTAACCAACCATTTTGCGAAGCAGCATAAACCATTGCACACTCTCCACTAACATTATAAGCTGTAATTGGAGCAGTAAACTTTTCTTTCAAAGCTGCAATTACATCTAAATAACATAAAGCTGGTTTCACCATCAACATATCCGCTCCTTCTTTCAAATCTAGTTCCGCTTCAAGTAAAGCTTCTCTTCTATTCGCTG
>CANGHE010000001.1 GCA_947453545.1 Flavobacteriia bacterium | reverse complement strand
GGCGCACAACCCCTCATGGCGAGGTAGCTCAGTCGGTTAGAGCGCAGGATTCATAACCCTGAGGTCGGGAGTTCAAATCTCCCTCTCGCTACAGAAAGAAATTCAATAAAACCGCGGTTTAGTGTACACTAAGCCGCTTTTTTTATGTCAAATATTTTATTACTTTTACAAAGAGTACACCAAAACGTACACCAAACAAGACACTCTTTGGACAAAAAAAATTTTTCAGAACCCAAAATTTACACCGGTGGTGTGGATATTACTTTATGGAATGAACTCTCAAAAGAAGAGCAAAGTCAAGCAATTTCTAAAGATTGGTACATCTATTATAAATTTTTAGATGGTACTACTGGAAAACTAAAGCGAATGCCTAACATAAAGGGTGGTTGTAATAGATTTAAAACTAAAAGAGAGCGAATTGCCATCCTAACAAAATTAAGAGATGCACTTGAATACCTTTTAGAAAAAGGATTAAACCCTTATTTAGAAGCCGATTTAAGCTTAATTGATGCAGAAAAACCAAGTTCGAGCGAAAGTCAAAAAGCTATTATAGTTCCTATTCCAAATAAACCCGAAGTCACAGTAATTTCAGAGCCTATAAAAGCAGAACCCATTGAACCAGTTTTATCCATTAAAGAAGCTTTTGAATATGCTCTAAAAATCAAAAAAAAATCTCTAAATGAAACTTCCTACATGAATTTTGCAGGACGAATTAATCGATTCAAAAAAGCATTAGACGAGAACGCACCAATTACCTCTTTAAATCGCAAACAAACTAATGAATACCTGAATAGTATTTTAGAAAGCACAAGTGCTAGAAATCGAAATAATACCAGAATTGACTTAAGTACTTTATTTGAGGTTTTTGCTAATGATGAAATAATACCCGAAAATTTCATAAAAAGAATAAATACTTTAAAAACTAAACCGGAGCGAAACAAAACATACACTCCAGATATGCAAGAAAAAATTTATTCCTATCTTGAGAAAAATGACCCTTTACTTCTGCTTTTTATAAAATTTATCTCCTATAATTTTTTGCGCCCAGTTGAAGTTTGTAGGTTGAAAGTAGGAGATTTGGATATTAAAGACAAAAAAATATATGTCAGAGCGAAAAACAAACTAGTTAAAATCAAAATTATTCCGGAAATTTTAATAAAAGATTTACCAGATTTATCTCAAATGAATAAAGATGATTTTTTATTCACACCCTCTAAAATTGGAGGCGAATGGATTGCTATAGAAAACAATCGAAGGGACCATTTTTCAAAACGATTCAAGACAATTGTAAAAGACCACTTTGGACTGGGGGCAGATTATGGAATGTATAGTTTTAGACATACCTTCATTACGAAACTTTACAGAGAACTTCGCAAAACGTATTCACCATTTGAAGCCAAAAGTATTTTAATGAACATTACAGGACATTCTACCATGTCTGCACTTGAACTATATTTAAGAGATATTGACGCAGAACTTCCAGAAGATTATTCCCACTTACTGGAATAAATAGTATTGCTTAGGAAACAAATTATTAATCCGTTTCCGCTTACTTGTTTATCACTTTAAAGTTCATAAACAAAATAAATATACCTTTGATAAACTTAGAATAAACTATAAGTATACTAGTAACATATATTTTTGGTTTACCAAACGTATACTTTTAGTTTACTTTGGTGTACCAAAGGTAAACCAAATATTAAATATCGACTAAATATTATTTAATTATAGACGAAACATGATTTTTATATCGATGAATGTTTTTTTTAATACCTATGCATTATCTAAGTAAACTTATTTGAATTCTATAACATCCATTTATTTAATATTTCTCAAAGAAACTAAAGCACATAAAGAATTTGAGTTTGAATAAGTTTTTGAAATAACTTTATTCAAACAATATGAACCTAAAACGTAAGTATTTGATGATATAAAAAGAAGTAATAAAATATAACGCTCCCTATATTCAAGAAGTGGCGACGAACCAAGACCAAGCCTTCACGAATATAAACAAAACATTAAATTAAAAACCTTTTCCATTCCAAATAAATCCCGTGCCTCTCCATTTCTTGAAACAGCTTTTAGTGGTAGTATTTATTTCTGTTCTGCTAATTCTTTTAATTTTCTATTCAATTCTTCAAATCCTTTTTCCGTATTATTGTAAAGTTTTTTTTTGAAAAGTGGCACAAGAATACCTTTAAATTTTTCGCTTTGTCTAAAAGTTGTTGTTCCATTTCCGTTGTCAATAAGTTCAAATTTATGCTCGCCATCAAAAAGTCCTGCAAACAATAAATGTCCAATCCACTTAAATTCTTTGTTAGTTTCAGATGTGAGAATTTTTGGTTTAAAAGTCATCCCTTTAGATTCTAGTGGCTCAATTCTTACTGTAATTTTATTTCCAACTTTCATGTCTCCTTTTACAAATTTTATAAATGGATTCCAATTCGGATAATTGTCAAAATTTGTAAGAATTGACCAAACTTTTTTAGGTTTTGCATTAATTAAAATTTCTGTTTTGATTTCTTTTGCCATTGCTGTTTCATTTAATAATGTGATTAAACTAATTGTTGTTAAATATTTCATTTGTCTCCCTTTAGAATTACGTTACAAAGATTTAACCAAACAATTATTTTGCTCTTGACAAAAATCAAGAAATCACAAAAGTTTTCTTTTTCTGATTCGACTAAATGTTTCGGGAGTCATTCCAAGCATTGAAGCAATATATTGTAAAGGTACTTGATTAAATAATTCTCTATTGTTTTCAAAGAAATAATCATATCTTTCTTCTGCTGTCATTGATAAATGACTAAAGATTCGTTCTTCAAGAATTATAAAACAACGAATAATAAATAACTTTTCTAATTCGTACCATTTAGGTACTAATTCTCCAATTTTTTTATAATCAGTTTTTGTTACTGAATATACTTCTGTGTCTGTCAATGCTTGAATTGATATCCGTGAGGTAGTTTCAAACACAAAACTTGATAAGTCTGTCGTGAAATATCCTTTTGTTGAAATCCATTGGGTTATCTCTTTTTCGTCAGTCGAAATAAACATTCTTAAAAGTCCCAATTGAACAAAACTTAAATTGTTGCAATGCTTGCCTGCTTTTAATAAAAAGGCACCTTTTTTAATAGAAGTCAATTTGAATAATGAAACTATCTTTTTCAAGTCATCAGAATTAACTACACCAAAGTAAGATTTTATATATTGTTCTAATTCTGTCATATTCTGTCGTATTTTGTAGTTCTAATAACTATTGAGCCTCTGTTTACGATACTAGTTTTTTTATTTGTACTTTTCACTGTAAAATAAGTTAGAAATCTCCTAAGACAGTTATATTAGCATTATGAGTTACTATTATAACTTGGCGATTTTCTTTTATTCTTTTTTGATTTTTTACTAAAATTTTGTGTATAAATTCACTATCAAGATTATCCTCTGGTTGGTCTATTATTAACGGACAATTTCTCTTTGAAAATAGTAATAGTGTTAATAAAATCGATTCTTGTTGACCCATTGATAATTTTGAAAAATCTCTTTCTAAGATTGTTTTTGAACCATCAGGATTATTCAATTTTTTATTATTTTGATTGCTAGCAAATCTTTTATAATTACTCTTTCAATTTGTCCAATTACTGTAATATTTTTCAATTTAGTTAATATTTAATTTGCTTCGTCCTCAGAAAACACGAGTTGTACACTTTAATTTTGTACTGTTTTGATAAGAGTTTTGTCATTTCGGTATATTGCTTTTAGAAAATCAAAGAAAGAGATTTTTTTAACTAATAAGTCAGATTTAGATACTTGAGCATTTCATAACCTTGAAATGTGTTTTTTATAAATCAAGTGAACTTAATTTTCATTCCATTTATTTAATGGTCTCAAGCATAAGTCGTTTTTTGTAGTCATGATTATTTTTGAAATTTTTTGGAGTTAGTCCAGTCAATTTTTTGAACTGGCAAGATAAATGAGCAACGCTGCTAAAGTTTAATTTGTATGAAATCTCTGTGATATTGAGTTCGTCATACAATATTAATTCTTTTACTTTTTCGATTTTGTGAAGCAGAATGTAGTGTTGAATGGTTGTCCCTGTCCCTTCTGTAAATAAATTGGATAGGTAATTGTAATTATGGTTAAGTTGATTGCTGAGATACTCAGAAGTTTTACATTTAGGCCACTCATCTTTGAAGTGAATCATTTCAATTATGATGTTTTTGATTCTTTCAACCAGAACGGATTTAGTTTCCTCCATTAACTCAAGTCCTATTTTTTGAAGAACACTTTTCAAATGGTCATGTTGCTCTGGCGTAATAGTGTTTTCAATTAAGTAAATTTCACCTAAGTCAATAAATCTGTAATGCAGTCCCATTTTGTCTAATGCGTCTTTAACTGCCATTTTGCAACGAAATGAAACCATGTGTTTTATATGTATTTTCATTTGCCTTTTATTATTTGCCAATGTTTATCAAAGTTAATTTATTGCATTAAAGTTTGAAGTTCGGACTGTCGCTGAAATAGGTTGCAAAGTTTTGCAACTACTCAAAAGGCAGAACTTTTACCAAAAAACTGTATTTGGAACACGAAACCTCATTTTTGATTAGAACCGTTATCGGTAGCCTTACTTATATTACCCAAAGTCGTCTTCTTTTAATTTAGTAATATTCACTCCTTCGTTTATTAAAATCTTTTTCATGGTTTTTAGAAAGGAAGAAGTTCCAACTATAAAATATTCAAAAAAACTTAAATTTTTTAAATGAATTTTTAGCAATTCAATTTCAATTCTTTTGGTTTCAGAAGTTGTGACTGGAATATAGAAATAATTTTCAAGTTGGATATTTTTCAATTCATCATCATAAGCAGTTGAAGCTTTTGTTTTATTAGAGTAAAAAAGAAATACTTGACCAGTAAATTGTTTTTTTTCAAGTTCCTTTAGCATTGGAATGATGGGCGTAATACCAATCCCTGAAATTAGAAAAACAATATTTTGCATTCCTTCATTTAATACGAATTTTCCATTTGGACCAAAAACAGTAGCTTCTTCTCCAACTTTCATCTGTTCACAACTTTGTTTATAACTGCTTTTGCTTATTCTCATTGCAAAACGAAGTATTGGTTCATCCTTATAAGAAACGATTGATAATGACCGAAAAGGCATATCTAAATCATTATATTTTGGATTATTTAATCTGAGAATGGCAAACTGTCCTGATTTATGATTAAAGCCTTTTGGTTTTTCAAAAGATAATTGAAGCGTATTTTCAGCAATTATTTCTCTTTTTATTAGTTTAACAACTCTTGAATCCATTAAAAACTCAGAATCTGGCCTACACCATTTATTTTTCTTGTTCATAGAGGTCGCGCTTAAAAACCCGCTCAGGATTGCTCCAGTAAAACCACCACCAGGGAAAGACCATGCAGAAGCGAAAAATAAATTTTTTATAGGGGATTTTAATGGTATCCTTTTCAATCCTGATTGCGCAGGGGTTTGGGCATAACCATAAGGTGTTCCTTTTGGGTTCAGCGTATATTTTTGAATAGTTTTTGAAGTTCCTACTTCATAATAGATTAAATGTTTCAAAATTTCTGGAAATTGTTTTTCTAATTTTTTAAAAAATATTTGAGCTACTTGTTCTTTTTTTGCTTTATATTCATAATCGTTTAATTCTTCCCATTCAGATAAATAATCTGCGGCACAAATTACCCCAATACTTTTACCTAGTGGTGCTAAACCTGAATCAACTTGACTATAATCTACAAAGGCAAAACTTTTATCACTCCATTCACCTTTGTAGTTTTTCTTTAGGTCCTTTAAAGTTTTTACACTTTCGTCTTGAATTAAAGTTGAATAATGTTTCACACCTACTTGTTTCAACTCTACATCAAAACACATGTAAATAGATAAAAGAGAACATGCTTCTTCCATGTTTTTTGTTTTTTCTTCAAGAAGACAACTATATTTTGTTGGTAGCATTCGAACTACATTAGGAATAGCAGCATTTGCAATAATAGAATCTGCATATATTTTTTTAGGTGAACTTTCCTTGTTAAAGGAATCACGAAACTGAATACCGATTGCTTTTCCATTTTCTACCATTATTTTCTCAACATTAGCACCCAGCATTACCTGGCCTCCATGATTCTGAATAAATTTAGACAGATAATCGGAAAGTTTTTGTGAGCCACCTTTTATGAAATGTCCACCACCACCTATATAACTAGCTTGAGCTACAGAAAAATACATTAACGAAAGGGAATATGGATCATCTCCATAATACAAGAGGTTAGCAGTCAGGATTAATTTAAGCTCATCATTTTGTATATTTTTATCAAGCCAATGCCCTATGCTTGTTCTAGAAGACTTGACAATATTTGGAAACAGAAGTGGCATGAAAGGGAAAATAAGTATGGTTTTCCATTTTTCTTGAGGCATTTTAGATGTTTCATTTAAAACACCGCTAATTAAATTAAAGAATGCTTTGATGCCTTTTTCTTCTTGTGGAAATTTATCAACAAGTAATTTTTGTGCAGATTCTGTTCCATGTGGAAAGGTAAATTCTGGTCTGTTCGAAATAAGATGAAATAATTCTGGAACTTGAATAAACTTAACTGATTTATTAACTTCAAGAAAATCAAAAACTTGAACCTTTGTGTCTTTATCAAATAGCCCATCCATTTCGTGCAATCCAACTTCCATAACAAAGTCTTTCCGTTTAAATGTTGTTGCGCAGCCACCTGGGATATAATGCTGCTCTAATAACAGAACTTTTCTTCCTAATTTAGATAATGTAGCTCCAGCGGTCAAACCGCCTAAGCCACCTCCTATTATGATTGTATTAAAATGCATATTTTTATTATTTTAATTGAATAGTTAGCTTTGTCGATTTACCATCACTTACTTTGAATGAAACACTATCAAAATCAGGGGGGCCAAATGTTCCATATTTGTTTAAAGAAAAACCATATTTTTCATTAGGAATTCCAAACCAGTTTTTATCGATTTTTTTATTTTCGTTCTCATCCTGCCATGTAGCAATAGCATAATTCCCAACTGGTAAATTTTCGAAAGTATATGTAATTCCGTTATTTGAAGGTGTGATAGAAGCACCCTTGAAATTTTTACTATAGATTGTGAAATTTTCTTTTTTATTATACAACCCAATCTCGACTTTTCCTTTTGTACTAGATATTCCTTCAATTTTAACTGTAATACTTCCGGTTTGAGAAAAAGCTAAATTGACTAATAAATTAAATAATAATGTATAAATTAATTGTTTCATTTTATTTGTTTGTTAAGGTTACACTTAATGGTTTGCAATTACAAGAAGTTGGTGCTATAATATCTCAATACGGCCTAACAAAAATAAATTTGAGATAAAGCCTCACTGAACGTCCAATTACTTGTATGCACTTTTGTATGTTGGTTTTTTTTATTCATTATTTGTAAGTTTAAATTCGTGAACTGTAATTTCAATTAAAGTCGGCCAATTTAGTGGCATTCCTTTCCAATTTTGGGGTGTCACAAGTCTTGAAGATGGACAAATTACATTATCATATTTTTCATGCTTTCTAATGACATTGGAAGCTTTAGCAAGTTTGCTAATTATGTCCACTGTATAATTATGCCGTAAGAGTAAACCATTATTAATATCAAAATGAAACTCTTGAAAAGTACTATGTGTAGGAATACTGTCTGGAAATATTGCAGAAAGTATCCCATTTTCTTTTTCAATCCATTCAATGCGATTTTCTAACAATAAATTGGGCAATGTAAAGTAATTCCAAAAAGCATAATTTGCAAAGTAAGCCATATCTAAATCGTCCCAATAAAAAAGTCTGCGTCCATAAGGAAAAAAATCTCTAGCGTTTTTTCTTTCTGAGATAATTTTTCCATTTGTATTTTCAATTCTTACATCATTCCCATCTAATACACCCAAAATAAAATTATCTTTTCCGATTGGTGAAAGAACAGAAAACGGCCGAGCAATTTCCATTTTTATTAATGCATGTTCAAAAAATGTTCTACGTTTAAAACTAAAGGCAAGTCCTTTCACAGAAACTTCAGCCTCTATATACTTATGCTTTTTCCATAGTTCAATTCCCCCATAAGCATCAATAGCACGCTTTGCAGTTTGACTTAAATTCATTTCAGTTTAGAAAGTTTAATAATTATAAAAGTTGCCAAAAACGATTCCAATAAACTCAATGGAATAGCAATTGGTAATATTCCGTAAGGTAATACCCCTAAATTCCCCATTACCAACCACATAAAAACAAAACCAACAAACCAAGATAACAACGTGGTTTGAACCATAGTGTATTTTTTACTGAAAATAAAAATGGCTGAAGCATAGCACAAAGACCAAATACCCCAAACAGAGCCATTAATAGGTTGCTCAGGAAATGTCAATCCTAAATTTTGGTAATGTTCTGTCCAATATTTGTGTAATAAAAAAGTGTTGCGAATAAACTCGGAGATACTAATCCAAATTGACGCAAGAAGAATTGGTAAAATTATTTTTTTTATTATTATCATATTATAATGGTGTCTTGTAGTTCAATAAACTTACACTTAAGCAAGGTCAACGCTGCGGATTATGGAGGCCTAATTTTCGGTTATATTTTATTTTCAAATACAAAACAAACATTAATTAAGTAATAAAACCTCAATTTCATAATAACCTCGTAAGCAGCAAAACTTACTTACTTGTCTTAATAATTGGCAATTCAAATTCAAAAATATTTAAGCCAATTGTTCCAGTATCTCGCTGATTTTTATGATATTCTAATTTGCAATCGTGAGCTTCTAGAATTTTATTAGCAATCCACAAACCCATTCCCATACCTTCTTTGGTGAATTTTTTGCCTGATTCATCTCTAAAAAATTTTTCAAATATTTTATCTTTATTTTCATCACTAACCAAAGGTCCAATATTTTTTACGATTACTTTTAAAACACCATAATGTTGTTCAAACTTAATTTCTATATCATAATCACTTAATGAATATTTTAATGCATTATCTAATAAAATCAAAGGAATAAACTCTATTGATTCATAACAATAACAATCGTCAACTCTAATTTCAGAACTTAATTTAATATTTACACCTCTCTTTTTAGTTGATAAGTGACTGAATAATGCTTTTATTTTATCGAACAATTTAAATAAATTAATTGGCTTTTTACTGCCAAATTTTATACTATTTGGATTTAATATTACATCAACCATACCAAGTTGAGAAGTAATCAAATCCAAAGAATTATATAAATTTTTATATGATTTATCACTATTTTCTAACTTATCAAGAAATGTTTTCCCTTGTTGATTATTTATTATATCTTGTGTACAAGTATAAAAAATTGACATTGATGTTTTGAAATCGTGAAACATAGAAAAGTTTTTTTCAGTTGTTTCATTTATGCTTTTTTCTAAATAGGTTTCAATGTCATTAATTTTATTTAAAAAAACTATGATTTCATTTCTACTTATAATCCAATCTTTTCTGACTTCTTTTCTTCCTTGTGGAATTATTTTATTATCTTCAAATATTAAACCATTTAAAGCAAATTTTAATTCTCCTATAATTGAAATAATATTGTTATAGCCTTTAGAACAAATATATTCTTCCAGATTAGTTTTACTTTCAAGTAAACTCAAGCAGTCTTTTTCTTTACATTTTTCAATACAAGTTTTATTTTGTTTTAAATCAACTGAATTAATAAATTCATTTTCAATAATAAAAGGATATTTTGATAAATTGCTTAATAGTTCTTTATCCATTTTATTTGTAGAATTTTATTATTGTATCACCTAAACTTTTTACTTGTTTCACTAATTCAGTTTTATTTTGAATTGCTTCTAAAGATTTAATCCAATCTGGTGACTTTTTTGTTTTTATTGCCTTTGAAATCTCTGCTTTTATTTTTAAAACTATTTTTTCTTCAATATGATTTTTTGAAAGAATTTGATCTAATGTGCTAATGTATCTTTCAGGTTTGAATTGTAATGAAATTAAATTATCGATAATATTTTTAATTTTTAAATAATCACTTGGTTTGGCAATATTTTCGTCAGCTAACTGAAAGAATTCAATTTTACTTAAATCAAAACTATGTTGAGAATATGAAATAATTATTTGGGCTGGATTATTATTCTTTAAACTAACTAAAACTCCCAAACCATCATCTTTTGAAATATGTTGTGCGACTCCTTTTATATCTAAAACAATGATATCAAATAAGCCCTTTTCTAATTTTGAATAATCTTTGACCTCGTCCCATTTTTCAATCGAATATCCTTCATCATTAAATAGTTTTGTTGGAAAACTATTTTCGTCATCAATTACAACTATTTTAGTTCTCCTCTTTAATTCATTAAAATCATCTAAAACTTTAAAGTTTTTAATGTTTATTTCTTTATCAGACCAAATAAAGTTTTTTGAACTTCCTGTTATTTTATTATAAACTTTTGTTGTTACAAAGTTTAAAAATGTACCACCAGCACCAACTATTAATCCTGTTACTATTTCTGTCATATAATGTTATTTTCTTTTTACAGTATTTTTAGAGAGTCTTACTGCCAACATCTTAATTTGTTATACAAAGCTCCAGATTTGCATCCTAAAATGGTTATTACATTTAATAAGTATTATTTACTTTCTTCATATAAAAAAGTCTTTCAATATTACAATTGAATTGTGCCTCTTTAATTTTTGTATTAAAGAATGGGAATAGTTTTTCTTGTTTCATTTTTAATTTTTTATTGTTAGTAATTCGTTGTTTTCAAATCCATTATATAATTTATCTTTTTAGGGTAAAATGTCCGTTGTGTATTCTTCCGTCTTGACGATAAACTTCAAACCAATAATCGGTTGCAAGTTCTTCTTTTCCGTTATACATACCATCCCAACCTGGGCTAGAAGCATTAAAAGAAGTAATTAATTTTCCATAACGATCATAAACAACTACTTTTAAATTGGGTTCATTTTCGGAATTTTCTATGCGCCAATAATCATTATATCCATCACCGTTAGGCGTGAAATATTTTTTAAAATATAACAAACAAACCTCTTTTATAGAATAGCCACATCCTTTTTTATCACGAACATACACGTTGTAAACTCCAGGAGGTAAATTAGTAAAGTAAGGACTGCCCTGATAATTATTATTATCTAAAGAATATTCGAAATCACCACTATTGGAAGTGAAAACTGTAATGCTATTTTCATTAAGTGTCCAATCCACAGTTTCGAAATGATCGATTTTTGGAATTTCAGAAATAGTTACTTCTATGTCTTTAGTATTAGTACAAGTTTGCAAAGGAGTTCCATAAGAATTAGTTACTACTAAATTAACCATTGTGATACCAGGTTGTGATATTATAATAGATGGTGTAGTTTCTCCTGTTGACCATAAATAAGCTGTAGTTAGAATATTATTTTCGGATGCATCTAAAACTACAGGACCTTCGGAACAGTTAAGATAACTATTTTGTAAATTAATGGCTGGTGTTTGTCCAACAATTAAATCAAACGAACGTATTTCATAACAATTAGGCAATGGATTGAAAATTAATCGTGCATAAATTGTTTGAGGATTAGTAGAAGGATTAAATGTGCTGGGATTTGGAATAGCATTAATTGCCGATTGGGCATCCGTAATTGAAGTGTAATAAGTTAAAGTATAATTTTCTGGAATTTGAATTCCTAAAATAGTAGCATTTTGTTGTGTTAAGTCAAAAGTTTCAGTTCCTGTAATTATTACTTTGCATTGTAACATATCATTGGGTTGTGTCATGTTTACCAATGAAGCTAAATCAGAAACATCAAAAACACGATTAGCAACATTACCACAAGCATCTTCTACTTGAAAAGTATATAATCCGTTAGGTAAATTGTAAAAAACATTAGACGTTCCGTTATTTAAAGAAAATGCTACACCATTTTTTGTAATGATGGAATAGTTAAGCGGAACTGTTCCATTAGCCAAAATAATTACATCTGGAATACCACTATTACTGCAAGGAATTCTAGATATTGATTGTATTTCGAAAGCTTGGTTAAAAAATAAGTTTGAAATTAATATTTCCAAACACAATTTATCAGTTACTGAAACAGTTCCATTATTAATACTAACCCCATCATTATAAGAATTAAAGCAGCGAATAATTCTAAAAGTTCCATTAAAGGATAAATTCAAATTAGTTCCATTATTAATTAAAGCGATAGAATTTGTGGCATTTGGTAAAGTTCCATTTATATAAACAGTATTTGTGGAAGGACTTCCCCAAGTATTCGCAATAGGATCTATCAACTTTTGTAACCAATAAGTTTGGTTTTGAACACCATTACTTATAAAATTTAAAGGAATATTAAAGGAACCACAATTGGTTTGCATGGAAAAAGCACTAGTTGTAATGGTATAACCTGAAATATTTGCCGAAATACTATTACTAAAATTACATTCATCAATAGCTAGAAAAGTATAATTTCCACCAGGTAAATCGTCCATGTATAATTTACCATTGGAAATTATATAATTAGATATAATATACGGTAAAGCATAAGGGAAACCTAAAGGCGCAACCGTAATGGAAACCGATACTAATTTACCATTATTGCTTTTTAGTTCTACTGAAGTTTTACCTAAATCACATCCAGGACGTACGGTTAAAGTAAGTTTTTTATCAATATAAACAGGAACCGTACAGAGCAACGGAGCTAAAACACTACTACAGTTATCATTAACAAGAATTACATAATTTCCGGTTGGAACAGGATTTAAAGTTAAGGTGCCCGAAGCCGTAATTAGAGCACTAGCATCATATGGTAATGGATATGGAAAGCTTGCTGGAGCCGTAGTTATTATTACAGAAGTAAGTTTGAATGATGAAATAGAAACTACAATAGAACCATTATTTAACAAACATCCATTATTTTTCCCTGTTGCAACAGGAACAGAAGGAATAAAAAGGATAGAAAAATTTAGAAGGAAAGTTCTTCCACAACTATCGGTTACGCTTACTTTATAATTTCCTAAGGGTACAATGTTAGTGATACTTCCAAAAACAATAGAATTTATATTATAGGGGCCTGGGTAATTTGAATTATAATTTACTGGAATAAATCCTGCTGGCGCAGAAATGAAATTTAAAGTATACGGTGCACTTCCATTAGCCACATCAAGTGAAAAATAATTTTGATTACAATCTAATTTTACAATATTGTTTATTGTAGAAAAATTTTGATTTACAATAAAACTACTTGTAAACGTAGTGTTGCATGCATCAATTATACTAATATCATAACTAAAAGATTGGTTGATGTAAATAGGCATTGAAGTGCTAATTACCTGCGAGGTAGCATTTCCAGAAAGTAAAGTAGAATTAATTATTATTGGAAGAAGTCCTCCTGGTGGGTGAATAGTATAAGTAATGTTTAATGGATATCCAATAACAGAGCTTGAAATTGCTGATAAAGTATTACTTATAGTCGAAGAATTACAAGAAACAGGATTATTATCTGTAATAACTGGTGGTCCAATAGAAATTCCAGCGGTATTTTGAGCTACCGTAACCGTTTGCACAGCACCAACACCACAAGAATCAAAAACTCTAATTTTATATACTCCAGTAATTAAACCCACAAAAGTATTACTTGATTGTAGAGGAAACAAAATAGGCCCTGAAAAAATCTCATAACTCACAGCAGTACCCGTTATTGTTGTTACCGATATTGAACTAATGTTAGAACATGCTTGATTTAAGGTTAAAACGGTATAAGTTAAAGGAATTACATTAGAACTAACTACTACTTGCTGCTGTTGTTCAGTATAATTACTCCCAATTCTCTCTCTAGCAACAATTTTATAAGTTCCTGCTGGCAAATTATTAATTGTATTTCCAACAACGGTAGTATAAGGAATAGTAATATTAGGTAGTCTATAAACATAAAAAACAAAATTTCCATTTGGGTTGGGGTTGTTAACTGTTATATTAATTGACCCATTACCTGAACAAGTTTCGGGTAAGGAAGTTGCAGAAAAAGTAAAAGCAAAAGTCGAACAACAATTAATAAAGAGTATTAGTACAATATATTTTAATTTAACTTTCAGAATCATAATAATTAATTTTTACAATACAAAATACCTAGTATAAACTATAAAAATCAAGGTTAAATCTATATCATTGTTCCATAAAATATTAGAATAACTTTTTAGACCACGCTTATTATTAATAATTTATTTGTGTTAAGTTATTTAAGAATTAGAATTCATTTATTCTTCTTTTCTACTTCCTGATATAAAAGAAAAATATAAAAATATCCCCATATTATAACCAAAATAAAAACCACTAAATGCAAATAATTTGAATAACTATGTTGCTTATAATTTGAACTAGTATTTGTGAAATCTATTGGTTTAGTGCATATTCTAGAAGTAGATTTCACTTTTGAAATAAATAAATATACTTTTAATATGAGCTTGTTCATTTTACAAATATTTTATTTATCACTTTGGTTACAATAAATTTTTTTATTTATTTTTTTCAAAGTAACATAATAAGTGTTTCTAGATTTAAACCCGGATTTCTTTATTAATTCTGATATTACAATTTTTTTATTTAGAAATAATTCTTGGTACATTAATTTTTCAAAGTAATTTATTCTATAAAAATTCACAACAATATTAAAATTAGCGTTGTAAATTCTCTTTATCAATTTTGAAGTTTTATCAACTGGATAATCAATTAAATAAGCAAGGTGGAAAAGACGAAAATTAGATTTTAATGGAATAAATTCTATCATAATCCTATCTAATCGATAAAACACTAATAGTTCCTCTTTTGTAATATTTGAAAGGTTTTTTTTCATGTAAATAATATTTATGTTAATCTTTTTTCTATTAAAAAATATACTTATTAAATAAATTGGTTTAGGGTTGGAATTAAAATCAAATTATAGAATTATTTTCCATTAATTTAGGTCGATATTGAGATTTTTTTTTACTTTTATAAGTGTCATTTTTCACTATTTCTCATTTATAAAATCAGGCAAATATTTTGAAATCCCCAAAATTTCAATAAACTAATAAACCTATAACTACCCTATAGTTTGATGTTTAATAGTTTTTATTTACCTGATTTTTAATTTAATCAGGCAGTACCTATATTATTTCATGCTGTTCCTCACTTCAAATATTACTTAACTAACAAAAATTAACAGGAGAAAAGCGGTATAGCACTACCTGAGTTACATAATATTTAATCCAATGTTTTATAAAAAATGGATTCCATTATTTTAAAAGTATCAGTATCTAAATCTAGAAAATGATTAGGATCAATTTGAATTAATTTATTTTTTAATATTATTGAATTAGTTATAATATATACTTCATTAATGTTATTATTCATTATTAAAATGTCATTTAAATCCTCTTTTTTATCGGTATATAGATAAGCAGTTGAAATGGTGTTTAAATCAATTTTCTTTAATTTTCTTTTGTTATTGCAAAATAACAACCCAATATTTTCTCCTAAATAATTTATTATTAGATTAATGAAAACTCCTGTTTTGTCATAAATAAGAATATTAGTATTCATTTTTTTTGTAAATAGATTGTTACTAAAGAATTTACTATTTTTTTACTCCTTTCAATTTTTTTTAATTGTTGCATTCGTTTTTTTTTTCTTATTAAATACAATACTAAAAGAATACCTCCTAAAGCTAACACATATTGGTATTGATCAATAGGAAAAGCGTCTAAAGGGTTATTGTCCTGAGGGTTGTTTCCTAAATCTCCAGGAAAGCTTGGGTCTGGTGTTGGGTTAATTGGTGGTATATCAGTAGGGTATGGGTCTGAATTATTATTCCCAAAATCTCCTTGAGCCATACAACTCAATGAAAATAAACACAAAACAATACCAATTTTTATTTTTTTCATCTTTTGAATTTTTATTTGCATCATTTTAATAAATAGTGAAGCACATTTTAAAATTCTACTTTAATAGTTTTTTTATGATTATCCCCTGTTGTAACTTCTACAAATAATACTTCATTAGCCACACTTAGTTCGTTTGTTTGGAAACTGTTGTTTTGTATATTCTCTTTAGAAAATAATTTTCTACCTTGAATATCATAAACTTGAATACTTTGTAATTCTTCTAAAGTACTTTTCACAAATAAAACTCCATTTTTTTCATAAACTTTTAATTCATTTGAAACTAAAGAATTACTTAAACTACTTAAATTGTCGTTAGTATATTTGAGATAAAAACGATTCTCAAAAACTCCTGCATCACTAGTGAAGGTATAATTGCTAGTTTTTAAGTTGTGTGTGATTCCAGTTAATGTGTCTAAAATGAAAATATCTTGACTTCCTGAAAACAATCCATCGGTGTTAAAAAGTGAAATAGTATAATTATTAGTTTCCGTTGCTTTGAAACCTAGTGGAACTATATCTGTATCCATAAAAGGTAATAATCTACCTTGAATGGTATATTCTTGATTTGAAAGAATGGAATAAAAATAACTTCCAGTTCCAACTAAACATACACCATCATAACCAGTATCAACTCCGTTAGTAGCACCATCGGCATAACCAACTAAAATAGTATTTAACGGATTGGTACTATTACTTAAACTCAACCAAATTCGGTGTCTTTCAATTGGATACTCTGTAGAAACGGCAGTAGAATTATTTCCGCTTTTGAAAAACTGATTGGAATTATTGCCAATTCGCATTGAATTATTGAATTCTAATGCCCCTGATTGTGTTGCTTTTACAATAAACCCTTGTCCAATTTCAATTGTTCCATTCGGAATAGCAGGATTACTACCCGTTCCACCACCTCCAACTGTAGCCGGTGTTCCTCCCATTCCTGGATTCCAGGTAGAATAATTGGTTCCTGCAGGAAATAATCCAGAAGAATTCATGGATAGGGTATGAGCATAAAAATATAAGGTTCCTGTTATCTTATTGCTATTTGCAGTTACAAAAGCACTACCATTTATACAAGATGGATAAGGGTTTCCAACACCATTATAACCCAATCCTGCATTTTGTAGAGAATAGTTAATAATTCCGTTGTTAGGTACCCCGATAAAAGTTCCTGTCCAAGGAGTTTCTGGTGCGCTTACCCAATTGTTAGCCGCACGAATAGCAACCGCTTTGCCTATAGGAAATACTCCTGAAGGTGAGGTAGCACTATAGACATCGGTTGCATTATTATAATAATAGAATCGGTTGGTTAAGGTGTTTGGTGAAAATTGTTGTAAAGTTTCGGCACCAGTAACTGGAGTAGACCAAAGTGTATGGTCTAAACGAATAATAGGAGCAGAATTTCTAATAACAGTGATGTTGCCAATATTTGTAGATTCATTTACTTGAATTAAATTGGCATTATTTTGAATAGTTAAACTGGCACCCGCTTCAACTATAACATTATTAACAACTGTTAAATTTACGCCAGAATTTACCACCACCTGGGCTGTTCCATTTACATGGCATGAGCAGGCTGTTAGATCAGAAGTAATTGTTTTATTTCCTGTAATAATTACATTCTTAGTACTATTTGGTAACCCTCCAGCCCAGAGATTACCATTCCAAATTGAGTTTCCTCCCATAGATACAGTAGCAGTAGTTGAATTTGCAACGGCAGCACAACTGCCACTTTCTACTACTGCTCTAAAGTAAGTGGTGGTGCTTAGGGTTCCAATTGTTGCTCCAGTTAAAGTTGTAGATGTATTAGCAATATCAGTAACATCAGAACTAAAATCACTGGTGGATGATTTTTGCCATTTTGCAACCGTTCCCACATTTCCTGTTAAGGTTATATCAGCAGGGCGTGTTCCAGAACAAATGGTTTGATCTGCAGAAAGGCTACCCCCAACTGCTGTGGCAGTTGATAATGCCGTAAAGGAATCTTTAAATAGATGAAAATGAGCAGTATTGGCATAATTTACACTACTATTAACATAGATGGTAGTTAAATTAATGTTGTTCGTAAAGTTCCAATTAACACTAATACCTATTGTAGATAAATTCCTTACATCTATAGACTTTAAATCATTATAATTTGTTATTAAGCTAGTTAATAATGTATTATTGCAAACATTTAAATGGGTTAATAAATTATGAGAACATCTTAAAAATCGTAATAAAGTTAACGCCGATACATCTAAATTTCCGAGTTGATTATTAGTACATTCTAAAAAATTTAAGTTTGTTAATGTGCTAACATTTAATGTAGTAATCAAATTGTCATTACAAGTTAAATTATAAATAAAATTTAATGAATCAAAGTTTATCGTACTAATTTGATTGTGTTGAATATTCAAAGTACTTAATGATAATAAAGTGCTTATATTAAGATTAGTTAATGCGTTATAGCCACAATCGAGTTCTTGTAAATTTACTAAGGCACTTACATTTAAAGCAGAAATTTGATTATTATCACAATGCAAAATGAGTAAATTTATCAAGTTGTCTACCTGTAAAGTTGTCAATAAATTAGTTGAACAATATAAATCAACTAAAGATGTCAAGGAGTTTACATTTAAAGTAGTAATCTGATTATTTTGACAATTTAATATAGTTAATGAAATAAAATCTTGTATTCCAGTCAGGTCAGTTATGTTTTTATTGCTTACATCTAATGTAGTTAGTGCATCAATTGCTGAAGTTATTACCCGATGGTCTCCATTGACGGTGTCAATACCCAAATCAAATAAAGCTTGCTCAAAGTTTGTGTCTGGAATAGCAGTATAGGCTACAGTAGTAATGCCAACCCCGCTAGAATAAGCGGTTGAGCAAGCGCCACTTTGTACTACCGCTCTAAAATAAGTTGTAGATGTAAGATTACCTATTACTGCCGCTGTTAAAGTAGTCGAGGTAGAAGCTATATCTACAGGGCTTGTAAAGGCAGCATCACTGGCTTTTTGCCATTTTACAACGTTTCCTGTATTTCCTGTTAAGGTTAAATCTGCAGGCGGTGTTCCAAAGGGAATGGTTTGGCTTGAAGAAAGGCTACCCCCAATTGCTGTGGCAGTAGAAAAAGTGGCTGTCGGGTCTTTAAGTATAAAATTACCACTACCAGCTGCAAAACTAATATTGCTATTAATGTAAATAGTAGTAAAGTAATTATTATTAGAAACGTTTATTTGTAAAAAATGAGATGGTAGCCCTCTTATATCAAGAGTAAGCAAATTAGTATATGATAGATTTACATTATTTAATTGAGTATTGGCACATAAATTCAAGCTTGTTAATTGATTATTGCTGCAATTCAAATTGGTTAAATGAGGTAATGCGTTTATATTTAAATTTGAAATAAGATTATTATTGCAGTCAATATGGTTTAAAGCTGTTGATGACTGAAGATCTAAACTGGTGAGTTGATTATTGCTGCATACCAAATAGAATAAATTAGGTAATGCGTTTGTATTTAAATTTGAAATAAGATTATTATTGCAATAAATATATACTAATGCTGTTAAGGCGTGAAGATCCAAATTTGTGATTTGATTATTACTGCAATCTATATCGGATAAATTTGTTAATGTGTGAACGTCTAAGCTTGTAAGTAGATTACTGCCACAATTTAAGTCATTCAAATTTGTTAATGTGTGAACGTCTAAGCTTGTAAGTTGATTATTGCTACAATCAAAATATACTAAATTGGTTAATGAATGAACATCTATGCTGGATATCTGATTGCCAGAACAATAAAGTTCTGTTAATGCAATAAAATCTTGGATACCGGATAAATCTGAAATGTTTTTGTAGGAAACATCCAATGTGGTAATACCGCTAACAGCACTGGTCAATACCCGATGGTCACCATTTATCGTGTCAATGCCTAAATCAAATAAAGTTTGCTCAAAATTAGCATCTGGAATTGTTGTAAATGGGCCTACAACTTCAATCGTAATCGTATTGGAATAATATTCTGAACAACCTCCGGATTGCTGAAGCACGACTCTAAAATAAGTAGTTGCCAACAAGGCACCAACAGTTGCTCCCGAAAGCGTAGAAGCTGTCATATTTATATCGGTAAATGTTGAAAAGTAAGGATCGGTTGATTTTTGCCATTTTAGAATGGTTGCCGTATTTCCAGTTAAGGTTAAATCATTAGGAGCTGTATACATATCTATTGTTTGATTTGCAGAAGCAGTTCCAGCTACGGTTGCATTATAGGCATTTATGGTAACGTAAGTTGAATAGACAACGGAACAAGGTGAATTTTGAACAACGGCACGAATATAAGTGGTAGTAGTAATGGATCCTACAGAAGCTCCAGGTAGCGTTGTAGAAGTTACGGCAATATCTATTGGGTTTGTAAAATTACTATTCAATGCCTTTTGCCATTTTAATATAGCGCCAACATTTCCTGTTAAAACTAAATCATTGGGTATTGCATTAGAACAAATGGATTGATTACTAGAAACAGTTCCTCCTATGCCATAACCCGTTGAATACGTAGTTGTTGCATCTATATTCCATGAGGGATTGCTAGACGCCGCGGCTACATCATTTACATAAATAATAGCAATATTATTTCCAACTGTGGCGAAAAAAGCAAAATCATAATAATAATTATTAACATCCTGCAAACCAGTGGTTCGTGTGTCTAAAACGGTCAATAAATTGTTTATACAATATAGCTGTGCTAAACTAGGAGTATTACAAAGGTTTAAAGAAGTCAGATGATTATCACCACAAAAACAAAATCGCAAATTGGTTAAGGAGGAAACATCTATACTCGTTATTAGGTTATTGCCACAGACAAGAGACATTAAATGGGTTAATGAATGAACATCCAAACTTGTTGTTATTTGATTATAAGAAATAGATAGATCAATCAAGTTTGTTAATGAGCTTACATCTATACTAGTTAATGAGTTATAGTTACAATCAAGCGCCTCCAGGTTTGTTAATGAGCTTACATCTAAACTTGTTAATGAGTTATGGTTACAGGAAAGAATCTTCAGGTTTATTAATGAGTTGACATTTAAATTTTCAATTAGATTATTCGGACATCTTAATTCAGTTAAGTTTGTCAACATGCTAACATTTAAATTTGTGATTTGATTGTACCCACAATCCAATGAAATCAATGCCACAAAATTTTGTATTCCAGTTAAATCTGAAATGCTATTGTTTGAAACACCTAATGAAGTAATCCCACTAATGGCACTCGTTAGTACCTGATGGTCGCCGTTCACGGTGTCTATACCTTGATTAAATAAAGCTTGTTCAAAGTGGGTATCTGGAATAGCGGTGTATTGGGCTTGTAAATTTTGCGAGCCGAATAAAATAAACACAATGTAAATTCCGAAGATTTTTAAGAATTTACAATTGAGATATACAGAAATTTTTTTGGTATAAAAATTTTTCATAATTTTTTAATTATTTTATTGTATTTACACTTTTGATTAATTAAATATTAATTTCACAATAAATATTAATATGTATATAGTTAAGCAACTCAATAATTGTAAATAATACAGTCCATTTATAAAGTCTTGAAAAATAATTTGTACTACTTAATTAGTAAACTATTATTAATAAATAATGTTATCTTATTTGTAAAATAATCATTTACAAATATTGACATAATAAAATTTCTGTGTAATGGCTAAAATTGCTATTTATTGCTAAGTCCGTTAAAAAAAAGAAGATAATTGGTATAAGAATCAAAAATAATAAGCAAACTATTTTTGTATTTTTTCAGATTTTGGAGTACATTAATATATTTGTAAATTGTATTATTATTTTCATCATCAATCGATTTCAAAACCAATTAATTAAATGCAATAGTTTCAATTTTTAAAATATAATTTTAAGATTTTGGTTCGTAAATTTGTTCAATCTCTATTTAATAAAAATTGAATATCTAAAAATGTTATTCTATTTTTTTTAGTTAATATTAAAATCCAGGAAAAAGAAACTCACTTTATTGTATTATAAAAAATTATTAATGATTCGAAAAAAAAAACAAATCGCATCTACTTGGACTAAAATTATGCCACAACAAAAATCATAAAACCCTTAAAATTAAAAATTTTAAGGGTTTTATGATTTTTGTTAATATTAATGTTAATTAATTATTGACGCCTATTATTATTTTTTTTTTATTGATTACAAAAAAAACTAACAACACACCACTTAAGGCTAATAATAAAGTATACTGATCTATTGGAAGTGGTGTATCCAATGGATTAGTATCCGTAACATCATTCCCAAAATCTCCAATAAACATTGCCTCATTTGTCGCTCCATTTGTAGGGAAATTATTTGCGGTTGAAATAGGAAGACCTCTACTAATATTATCTTGAGCAATACAGTTAACAGAAAGTAAATACAAAACGATTGTTATTATTATTTTATTCATCTTTAGAGTTTTAATTATATTATTTATTTGCGAAACATCCATTAAAATTCTACTTTAATTATTTTTTTATGATTCTCTACTGTTGTAATTTCTACAAATAGTACTTCATTTGCCACTCGTATTTCATTTGTTTGAAAACTATTGCTTTGTAAATTCTCTTTTGTAAATAATTTTCTTCCTTGAATATCAAAAATTTGAATGTTTTGTAATTCTTCTAAAGTACTTTTTATATATAAAACACCATTTTTCTCAAAAGCTTTTAATTCATTAGAAACTAAAGAATTACTTAAACTGTTTAAATTGTCGTTAGTATATTTGAGATAAAAACGATTCTCAAAAACTCCAGCATCACTAGTGAAGGTATAATTGCTAGTTTTTAAGTTGTGTGTGATTCCAGTTAATGTGTCTAAAATGAAAATATCTTGACTTCCTGAAAACAATCCATCAGTATTAAAAAGTGAAAAAGTATAGGTATTAGTTGCCATTGCTTTAAAACCTAATGGAACTATATCAGTATCCACAAAAGGCAATGACCTACCCTGAATAGTATAACCTTGGTCAGAAAGAATAGAATAAAAATAACTTCCAGTTCCAACTAAACAAACACCATCATATCCAGTATCAACTCCATTTGTAGCACCATCGGCATAACCAACTAAAATAGTATTTAACGGATTGTTACTATTACTTAAACTCAACCAAATTCGGTGTCTTTCAATTGGATACTCTGTAGAAACAGCAGTGGTATTATTACCTACTTTAAAAAACTGATTGAAATTATTGCCAACTCGCATCGAATTATTGAATTCTAATGAACCGGACTGGGTTGCCTTTACAATAAATCCTTGACCAATTTCAATTATACCATTTGGAATAGTTGGATTACTACCTGTACCTCCTCCTCCAACAGTAGCAGGCGTTCCTCCCATTCCTGGATTCCAAGTTGAATAATTAGTTCCTTCAGGATATAATCCTGAAGAATTCATAGATAAAGTATGAGCATAAAAATATAAGGTTCCCGTTATCTTACTACTATTAGCGGTTACAAAAGCACTTCCACTTATGCAAGACGGATAAGGGTTTCCAACACCATTATAACCCAATCCTGCATTTTGTAGAGAATAGTTAATAATTCCGTTGTTAGGTACCCCGATAAAAGTTCCTGTCCAAGGAGTTTCTGGTGCGCTTACCCAATTGTTAGCCGCACGAATAGCAACTGCTTTACCTATAGGAAATACTCCTGAAGATGAGGTAGCACTATAGGCATCGGTTGCATTATTATAATAATAGAATCGGTTGGTTAAGGTGTTTGGTGAAAATTGTTGTAAAGTTTGAGAACCGGTAACGGGTGTAGACCAAAGCGTATGATCTAATCTTATGATAGGAGCAGAATCTCTAACAACTGTAATGTTGCCATTATTAGTAGATTCATTTACTTGAATTAAATTGGCATTATTTTGAATAGTTAAACTGGCACTAGAATCAACTGTAACATTATTAACAACTGTAACATTAACCCCTGAATTCACAACAACTTGAGCCGTACCACTAACATGACAAGAACAAACATTCATATCAGAAGTTATTGTTTTATCCCCATTAAAAGTAGCATTTTTAGTACTATCTGGAGTGCCACCAATCCATGTAGTTCCATCCCAAGTTGAGTTTCCTCCCATTGATATAGTAGTTACAGTAGAATTAGCAAAAGCAACACATTTTCCGCTTTCTACAACCGCTCTAAAATAAGTAGTAGCCGTTAAATTTCCTATAGTTGCTCCGCTTAGTGTCATGGTGGTATTCTCAATATCAGTTACTCCAGTGCTAAAATCACTAGTAGTTGATTTTTGCCATTTTACTACATTTCCTATAGTTCCTGTTAGGGTTAAACTAGTTGGTTGCGTACCGGAACAAATGGTTTGGTTATTAGAAATTGTCCCACCAACAGCTGTGGCAATAGAAAAAGCGGCTGTTGCGTCTTTATTCCATTCACCTGCTGCTGCGTGATTATTTGCAGTGATTAAATCATTTACATAAATAGTGGTTAAATTACTATTTTGAATAGCAATTAAATAAGACAATGCAGAACTATTTCGTAAATCCAAACTGGTCAATAAATTATTTTGTAAAAATAAAGTATGTAAATTAGTATTAGCACAAATATTCAAACTTGCAAGTTGATTATTGTGAACAAATATCGTTTGCAATAAAGGAAGCATGCTTATATCAAAACTTGTAAGTAAATTGTAACTTCCGGATATAAAATTCAAATTCAAATTGTGGCTAAAATCAATACTTGTTAACTGATTGGAATCAAAATCAAAAGTACTTAAATTGGTCAAAGTATTAACGTTTAAAGCGGCAAGCAAATTGTTGTCACAATAAAGATCGGTTAAATTATTAGAAGTGACATCTAAATTGGTTAGCAGATTATTGCTACAAACAAAATAGGCTAAATCAGGGTTATGAGTAACATCTAAATTGGTTAGTTGGTTGGCTTGACAATCAAAATTTATTAAATGGGTATTATGGCTTACATCTATACTAGAAAGTGAATTAGTACCACAATATAAATCGGTTAAATTTACCAAACTATTGATATTTAAATTGGTTAGTAAATCACCACCACAACTCAAATAAGTTAAATTAGTATTAGCGGTAACATTTAAACTGCTTATTGGATTTAAAGAAGTATCTAAAATTGTCAAATTAGTATTTGCACTTACATCTAAAGTGTTTAATAACGCACCCGAACAAGATAAATAAGTTAAAGCGGTATTGTGACTTACATCTAGAGTGCTTATCAGAGTTCTATCAATGTTCAACTGTGTTAAATTCGTATTGGCACTTACATCTAAACTCGAAATGGAATTGTCATAACAATATAAGGTAGATAAATTAAGATTGTGACTTACATCCAAACTGGTTAATAAACCACCACCACAATCCAAGTAAGTTAGGGCGGTAAAATCTTGGATACCGGTTAAGTCAGTAAGCCCATAATACATTCCATAATAATCACTCAAATTCAATGTAGTAACCCCACTGATGGCGCTCGTTAACACCTGATGGTCTCCATTAACTGTGTCAATACCTAAATCAACTAATGCTTGTTCAAAGTGGGTGTCTGGAATAGCGGTATATTGGGCTTGTGAATTTTGCGTACCCATTAAAACAAACACAATGTAAAATCCAAAGATTTTTAAGAATTTACAATTAAGAAATGCAGAAAAAAATTTGGGGGATTTTTTTTTCATGATTTTATTATTTTATTTTTTTATTTTATTAACACTTTTGCTTAATTAAATATTAATTGTACTATAAATTTTACTACTTTATTTGTATTCTATTTTATAAAACAATGTGTAGTATTTGCAAAAAAAACATTTACAAATATTGATTTAATAAAATTTCTATGTAATGGCTAAAATTGCTATTTATCCGTATGCTTGGTATAAAATATTATATACAAAACAGGAAGTTATTAGTATACGAAATAAAGAAAGGAATCTATATTAGAACAGTTTAAATATCTTTTATTTGTAACATTAAATATCTGGAAAGTTCATATTATGTGTATAAATTGGTTTAAATCCATCCTTGATTAATTGCTTTCGAAACCAGTTCAGAAATTGAATTAGTTTCTGTTTTTTCTAACATATTTTTTCGATGGTTATCAATCGTAAATTTGCTTACAAAGAGTTTTTCAGCAACTGCTGTTCTAGATTTACCCTGTGCCAATAATATTAGAATCTGTTTTTCTCTAGCAGTTAGAATATTAATTTTCGGCTTATATATTTCATTCACCTTGACGTCTAGAAAAGAAGGTTCATCATCTAACCCAATAAAAGAAAGTGTTGGGGTAGTTTTTCTAAATTCTGTAATATCAGTGTGAATAATTAATTTTCTAATCATCCCTCCATTTTCATCAATTTGTATCGGCAAACCTTGATGTAATATTCTAATATAATTACCATCCGCTTTTTTTACTCTAAAGTCATATCTAGTTTTATATTTCATGACTTTATCTGCTGGAAGCTGAGCAAAAAATCTTCCAACTTCACATCCGAAATTTAAGAAATAAGGAACATCTTCTGGGTGGATTTGGTTCATGCATAAATCTTTTTTGAATTCCTCTTCAGTATATCCTAATACTTTTTTTAAGTTTTCATGGATAAATTCTACTTGAAAGTTTACTACATTTATAATAAAAAAGTAATAATCTCCAACAGAAAAAATTTGTTCCATTCGATTGAAATAATCACTATCAAAAGTATTTTCAGGCAAACAATACTTTTCTGCAATTTTTCTTTCAACCGCAATCATTTCGTCAAAAACATTCATAGTTTTAAAAATTTAATTATTATAAAAAAGTCATTACTAACCCATTGATAAAAATTTAAATAGATTCAAAGATTATTTTCCTAGATTTCATTTTTTTTAATAAATTCTAAAACTCTCAAAAATAAAATTTGATATTATCAATTACATATTTTAATTAAATTATGCGAATTTTATTTCACAAATTACGTTGTTTTTATTTAAATTTAAAATACATATTAATATGTAATTATTTTAGAAAATTCACTAATTTCTTTACATTTTTCTTGATTAACCATTATTTGTGAAGAATATTAATTAGATAAAGCCCACAAATTAAATTTCATCATTAATGTTTATTTCTTTATTTTTAATAAAAATAAGGAATTATTTGAGTAGTTTATTTAACTAATAATTTACAACTTTTAAACAGTTCTTAAATTTATGTTAATTAATTATTCAATTATTGTTATACAATTTGTGAATAATTTTCTTTACAAATCAAAATAAATTTGAAATGGAAATTTTTAAAGAATATAAAAAAATGAGAGACCAAATAATTAAATCTGGCCTCCCGACACCCTATGAATTTGAACATGAAATTCAGTTTAAACTACTGAATTTATTTATGATTGGAAATTTTTATTATTTCATTGTTGACATTTCTACTTTTAAAATCGATTTATTACATAAAAATTCAGAAGCCATAATGGGTTATGATTCGGAAACTTATACCTTGGAATTTATAATTAATTTGATTCATCCAGATGACCTAAATAATTTTATGAATTTCGAAAATCAAACAGTAAATTTTTTTAGAAATTTACCTCCAGAAAAAGTATTAAAATACAAGACCCGATATGACTTTAGAGTAAAAAAAGCAGATGGAAGTTATATTAGACTCTTACATCAATCGATGGCAATTCAATGTTCTGAAGACGGAGGGGTCCACAAAACATTTGTGGTGCATACGGATATTACAGAATTAAAAAAAGACAATAAATCTTCCTTATCTTTTATTGGTTTAGAAGGAGAACCTTCCTATATAAATGTATCTGTAGATACTGTATTTAAATTTACAAAAGATGTTTTCACCCCTAGAGAAAAAGAAGTGTTATTGTTATTGTGTAATGGAAAAAATAGTCTTCAAATTTCTGAACAACTTTTTATAAGTAAATTCACGGTTGATAAACATCGAAATAATATGTTACAAAAATTCAATGTCAATAATACTTCTGAACTAATAAATAAAGCTATAGGTGAGGGGTGGATTTAATTAGGAAATTTTTCTAGGGATCATTAATACTTAATCGAGGTATTAAAATTTCTAAATTATTAAAAGTTATATATCCATTTTGAAGAATATTCAATAGGACACTCTATTTATTAATCAAGGAAGTTTTTTTGGTTTAATAAGTGGAAATTGAGACAGTACAGAATTTTGTGGAAACTCTAAAAATACTTATTATTCTATTTTGTACCTAACTCCCAATATAATCAAAAATTAGTTAATAATCAAGCCCCATTTCTTAATAGATTTCGTCCAGTTTTTTTCAATGTTTTTAATAGCAAGATAAACTGATATTTTTACGCATTTTTCATCTGGAAGTTGCAACTTGGTTTTAGTGTATTTTCTAATTCCTCTATTAAGATTTTCGATGGTATTTGTGGTATACATTATCATTCATAATTCGGGTGGATAATCTAAAAAAGGAATAAGATTTTCCCAGTTATTCTCCCAACTATCGATAGCGTATTTATACTTTTCTCGCCATTTTGCTTTAACCTCTTTTAGTGATTCTGCTGCTGTATGCTCATCTAATGCGGTATAAATTTGTTTAAGTTCATTAACAGAATGTTTTACGGTCTTTATAAACTACAAATTTCATACTGTTTCGTATTTGATGTACTATAAAAAGTTGAGTGATTGTTTATGGAAATCACTTTTTAATGTAATAAATATTTTAAATAGTATAAATTATACTTCTTTAGTTTAATCATTACCGCTTTGCCTATAGTCTTGCTATTTGAACAAAAAAAAGAGCAACTTGTTTAGGTTGCTCTTTTTAAATAGTTATTTTTTTATTAAAATATTGTGTTATTTCTTTTGAATAAATTCCTTCAATAATTCATTAAAGTTTTCTAATAGCGTTAAATATTTATTTTTCCAATAATTATTATTTTGATTATCTTCCGGTTTATTTTTTATAGTGTCAAAGACCTTAATTTCTTCAGTGAAATCATGATGTATAATTTTACCTATTTGTAAAATCAAATCTAAAGAAACTTCTTTTTTTTTGAACATGAGATATACCCATCTTTTACTTTTGCTTAATCTTTTAGACAAGTACGTAATGGAATATCCACTTTTATAAATAGCACTTTTTATTATTTCTCCTCTATGTTGCATGATAAAAAAGTATTTAAACTTTAGAAAAAAAAATATTATAAATTTATGTAGTGTGTTTAAAAAATCAAATTAACTAAATTTTGCAAAATAACAAACGTGCAAATGAATTTTTAAAAGTGCATTGAAACTACTCTCATTTACTCCACTCTTCAACATCTACTACTATTTTGACAGATATTGTTGAGATTGTCGATTCGCTAACGGATATTCCATAGATCGATTTTACCTGTTCTACAATATCACTTCGAGTCATTCCTCGACTGTTCATTCCTAAGATAGCGTCTTCTATTTTTTGGCTGAAGTTTCTCCTTTGGGAATAATTTGAGGCTAAAAAGCTCCATTTCTATACCTTGGAATTAGAAGAACCATATCGCCAAAGGTTTCTGATTTTATTGTTTTTGAAAATGCACCATTTCTTCTATTTCCAGAATTGTTCCCTTCAATATTGTGTTTTTCATATCCTAAATGAGCATCCCGTTCGGCTTGCAAAAATTGTTCAATTCCTTGTTTATACAAACTCTCAAAATAAGAATGAAAGGATTCTTTTGTGTCAAATTTATTGTGAAATCTTTAGGTAACTTTCCATCTTTAATTTCCATGACAGTGTTTTTTTAAATATACTCTTTTTAATCCCCTTCGGGGTAAAGTCTTAATTGGCGCCATTAAGACTTTACCACGAAGTTTCTTTTGTGTTTACACAATCTAATGACTACTCCTTAGAAATTGTTTTTCAAAATTTATCAATAATTTTGGGTTTTCGAATCAGATTAAATCATAAATGATCAATAGATTTAATCTGATTGCAATTCTAATTTCATAATTTTTTTCAATAGACAATAAATCACAATCATTAAGTATGAAAACAGATTCAGAATTAATTAAGTTCATTAAATTAATTTCTTTTAATTCTTTTAAATCAATCTTAGTATTTATGAATTCATTTAAAGGATTATAGGTTTGGAAACCAATTTTTATTAATTTTAACTCTGCTTTGTTATATTCAAATATACATTTTTTGTCTATTTTTTCTGGAATATTTCCTATTATATAAATTTTCATCTGCAATAAATAAAACGATTTTAGAAAGAAAGACTTAATTATAACTAACTCCTTTTAACATTTTTATAATTAGGTGTTCCTAGTATTAAAGAGTAATTTCTTTATTAATTTGATTATATTATTTTTTTTCTGAAATAATTTTTGGTATAGTAATTTTTAAAAATAATTTAATTTTTAATAGTTTGCTACAATATTAAAATTAGTGTTGTAGATTTTTTTCATTCTTTTGATGAAATAAAAATTTAGATTTTCCATGTTGTTTTTAGGTGGTTGTTTTTCATACTAATTTGAATAATTGTTAATAAAAACACAGTTTACAAATAAAATAAAAACCACCTAACCCACTTTATTGTAATTTATTAGGTTAATTATCTATAAACAAATTTTGATATTTATATTCAAATTTGAAATACATATTAATATGTATTTTTGATTATATTTTTTTTTGATTTAGTAAAAGTCTATATCTTTATATTTAAATAAAAAATTTACTATGGAAATTTTTAATGAATATTTAAGATTAAAAGCCCAAATTATTAAATCTGGCAACTCTTTACCTATTGAATTTGATTGTAAAATGCAGTTGAAACTACTTAATATATTCATGGTTGGAAATTATTATTATTTCATTTTAGACATTGCAACTTTTAAAGTTAATTTTTTTAAATGAAAATTTAGAAACCATATTGGGATATGAAACAGATAATTTTACCGTGGAGTTTTTTATTAATTTGATACATCCTGACGACATAAATAATTTTATGAATTTCGAAAATAAAGTGATAAGTTTTTTTAGTAATCTTCATCCTGAAAAAGTTTTAAAATACAAGACGCAATATGATTTTAGGGTTAAGCACGCTAATGGAAATTACATTAGGTTATTACATCAATCTAAGCCGATTCAAAACCATTCAACCCTATTAAAATATAATCAACTAAACAGTAAATCCCCCATCCAAAACCCTCATTTTTAACAATTAATTCCCTATTTTTGAAGAATCACAAAGATCATCAATGATGCTTAACCAGAACCCAGAACAAATAGCACGCGACAACATCGACAAGCAACTCCTTGCATGTGGGTGGATTATACAAGACAAGAAAAAATTCAATCTTGCTGCTGGATTGGGTATAGCTATTAGAGAATACCAAACCGACATTGGCCCTGCCGATTACGTTTTGTTTGTAGATAAAAAAGCCGTTGGTATTATTGAAGCCAAACGCGAAGAAGAAGGTGTTCGATTAACTACTGTGGAAGAACAATCCTCGCAATATGCCAATGCTAAATTGCGTTTATTGAACAACGACCCGCTGCCTTTTGTATATGAAAGCACAGGTGAAATAACCCGTTTCACCGATTACAGAGATTTAAAACCGCGTTCCCGCAACGTATTTACCTTTCACAGACCCGAAACCCTAGTCTATTGGTTGAGCCAACCCAAAACACTTCGCACCCGATTGCACGATATCCCTGCATTGCCCGAAGACGGTTTACGCGATTGTCAAATTACCGCCATCAACAACCTTGAAAAATCGTTTAAAGACCAACGCCCAAAGGCCTTGATTCAAATGGCAACAGGTTCGGGCAAAACGTTTACCGCTATTACAGCTGTATATCGTTTGCTAAAATACGCCAAAGCCAAACGCATTTTGTTTTTGGTAGATACTAAGAATTTAGGTGAACAAGCCGAAGGCGAATTCCGGGCCTTTACCGCACAAGAAGACAATCGGTTATTTACCGAATTGTATGGCGTGACTCGGTTGAGTAGTTCGTTTATTCCCGATGATAGCCAGGTCTATATTAGCACCATCCAACGGATGTATTCTATTTTGAGAGGCACCGAATTAGATGAAAGTGCCGAAGAAACAAATCCGAATGAAACAAATTTTACCGGGACAACGCGTGACTTGTCCGTGCGATACAATGAAAAAGTGCCCATTGAGTTTTTTGATTTTGTGGTCATCGACGAATGCCACCGTAGCATTTACAACCTATGGAAACAAGTATTAGATTATTTTGATGTGTTTCAAATAGGACTTACAGCAACTCCAGACAATCGAACTTTTGGCTATTTCAACCAAAATCTGGTTTCCGATTATGGCTATGAAAAAGCAGTCATTGATGGCGTTTTAGTGCCTTACAATGTCTTTACTATCGAAACCCAAATCACTAAAAATGGCAACAAAATTAGTTTGGGTGAAAAAGTAGATAAAAGAGAACGCCTAACCCGAAAGAAATTTTGGGAAAACCTAGACGAAGATATTGAATACAGCGGCAAACAATTGGACCAAGATATTGTCAACCCTAGCACCATCCGAACCATTATTCGAGCGGTTAAAGAAAATTTACCCGCCATGTTTCCTGACCGATTATCCTCACCCTCCGCCCTCTCCAAAGGAGAGGGAACTTTTGAAGTACCCAAAATGTTGATTTTCGCGAAAACCGACAGCCATGCCGAAGACATTATCGAAATTGTGCGCGAGGAATTTGGAGAAGAAAACAAATTTTGCAAAAAAATAACCTACCGTTCCGAGGAAGACCCCAAAAGTGTCTTGCAACAATTTCGCAACGATTATTACCCCCGCATAGCAGTTACCGTAGACATGATTGCTACCGGAACCGACATACGCCCTCTGGAAGTCTTGTTGTTTATGCGAGACGTAAAAAGCCGTTCCTATTACGAACAAATGAAAGGCCGTGGCACCCGAACCTGTTCAGTAGAAGAATTAAGAGCCAAAGGTACTCCTACTGCCAAATTCAGTAAAGACCATTTTGTCATTATTGATGCTATTGGCGTGGAGCAATCCCAAAAAACCGACAGCCGCCCCCTAGAAAAAGCGCCTGGTGTTTCGCTTAAAGATGTCTTGCAAAATGTGGCCATGGGCAATACCAGCGAAGACATGCTGACTACCTTAGCCAACCGATTGATTCGTTTGGACCGCCAATTGAGCGATAAAGACAAAGCCAAGTTTGCCGAAAATGCCAACGGATTTACCATTAACCATGTGGTGAAACAATTGTTACACGCCTACGACCCAGATGCCCTAATGAATTGTGAACTACAAATTAGGACGGGTATGCGTGGTCAAGCCCCTGTGGAAATTGAAAAAGCCATTGAAAGCGAAAAGAAAAAACTCATTGAAGAGGCCGTTGCCGTGTTTCATAACCCCGATTTACGAGATTTTATTGTGGACATCCGCAAGAAATACGACCAAATTATAGATGTGGTCAATATAGATACTATTACCAACATCGGTTGGGTAAAAGACCAAGCCGAAGCGGCAACCACCGCAATAACGGATTTTAAACTTTGGATAGAAAGCCACAAAGACGAAATTACCGCTTTGCAAATTTTTTATGCCCAAGACTATCGCCACCGCACTTTTACCTATAAAATGATAAAAGACCTGTGCGAAAAACTAAAAACTGAAAAACCACTATTAGCACCCTTATCCGTTTGGCGGGCCTACGAACAATTGGAAAAAACCAATGGCTCTGCCAAAAACGAGTTGATTGCCTTAGTGTCTTTAATACGCCGTGTGGTGGGCATTGACTCTGCCTTAACGGCCTATGATAAAACGGTAGATAAAAACTTTCAGGACTGGATTTTTAAGAAAAATGCCGGACAACACAACGCCTTTACCGAAGCACAAATGCAATGGTTGCGCATGATGAAAGACTATGTAGCCAACAGTTTTAGCATAGACAAAGACGATTTTGACCTCAGCCCATTTAATGCCGAAGGCGGTTTGAGTAAAATGTGGCAGTTGTTTGGCGACGACACGGATAAGATTATTAATGAATTAAATGAAGTTTTAGCAGCGTAAAAAAGTATAATTTTGTAACAACTTTAAAAATAGAAATGTTCGAAAACAAATTACAACTTGGCAATGGAATTTTTACAACGCAAGAAATTGCGCAAATCCTTCGTTTGCCTTATCATAAAGTAAGAAAATGGATTACTCAATATTGGGATGGAGAATTAGGTAATTTCTATGAAAAAAATTATTCTTGGTCTATAAACAACTCGAAAGCTGTTGGATTCCATACCCTAATTGAGTTTTATGTAATGATGCAATTTGCAGAAGCTGGTGTAAAAACAAGAGAAGTACTTAATGCTCACAAAGAACTTTCATTGTTTTACAACACCAATTTTCCTTTTGCTCAAAAAGAAGTTTTAGATAATATTCATACCGATAAATCTAAAATATTTTTAAACCAAAATGGGGATACAATTTCTTTAGATGGTAGTAAACAATTTAACTTAGATATCATTAAAATATTTTTCCAAAATTTAGATTTTGATAACGATATGCTTGCTTCACGCTTTTGGCCTTTAGGAAAAAAACGTAAAATTGTTTGTGACCCACATCACAAATTTGGTCAGCCAGTTATTAGTGGGACTAATATTCAATCGGAAGTAATCTACAAAATGTATTTAGCTGAAGAATCAATTGCTTTTATTGCTTCTGTTTATGAAATTACATCGAGTGAAGTAAAAGATGCAATTGAATTTCATAAAAAAGCGGCTTAATTATGAGAAAATATAAAATCTATATAGATGAAAATATGCCTCGTCAATTGGCTCATGGTTTACATACTTTACAACAACCACAAAATTTAAAAGATGGTTTAGAAATAGAAGTACTATCTATTGCTGATGTATTTGGTAAAGGTGCACAAGATGAAGAATGGATTCCTAAAGTTGGTGCAGAAAATGGCATTGTAATCACTCAAGATTCTAGAATACAATCACAAAAACACCAAAGAGAATTATATATAGAAAATGGTGTTGGTATATTATTTTTAAATCCTCCTTCTAAAAATGGTTTTACTTATTGGGATATGGTAAAGAAAATAGTAGAAGAATGGGACAATATAAAAACCATCGTCAGAAAAAATAAAACTCCTTTTGCTTATCGTGGTTCGTCCAATAAGCATTTTGAAAGAATGGAATAACTTAAATTCATTTTACTGCTCAAACAATTTATAAATTAATTTATTTTCCAATATAATGAATGATATGATTACCAAATTACAGAAAGATTGGAAAATAAAACCACTTGGAGAAGTTTGTAAACTAAAGAATGGATATGCTTTTAAAAGTGATAACTATTTAGAGAAAGGCATTCCTGTTATTAGAATTTCTGATATTAAAGATGGATTAATAGTACCTAGAAATACAGTTCATGTCTCTGAAAATTCAATTTACGATAGTTACATAATAAATGAAAATGAAATTATAGTAGCAATGTCTGGAGCAACCACCGGTAAATTTGGCATTTATAAATCAAAGGAAAAAGCTTATCAAAACCAACGAGTTGGAAAATTTGATATTTTAGATAATACCATTTTAGACAACAATTTTCTTCTTCATCAATTACATTCACTAAAAAGACAAATTGAGAAAGATGCTTATGGTGGAGCGCAACCAAATATTTCTTCTAAAAAAATTGAAGAAATGGAAATTGTATTGCCGCCACTCGAAACCCAACAAGCCATTGTCTCAAAAATAGAAGAACTCTTTAGCGAACTAGACAAAGGCATAGAAGATTTAAAAACCGCACAACAGCAACTCAAAACCTACAGACAAAGTGTATTGAAATGGGCTTTTGAAGGAAAGTTAACGAATGAGAATGTTAAGGATGGTGAGTTGCCAAAGGGTTGGGAAATTGTTGAACTAGGAAATGTTTGTTCTCTAATTACTGATGGCAAACATGGAGATTGTGAAAATGAAACAAATTCTGGATTTTACTTTTTGAGTGCTAAAGATGTAAAGTTTGATAAGTTAAATTATGAAAATGCAAGACAGATAACAAAATCAGGGTTTAATGAAACTCATAGGAGAACAAATTTAAAACCAGGTGACATTTGTATGGTTAATACTGGAGCATCAATTGGAAGAATTGCTTTAGCTCCAAATGATGATAAAACATATAAAACTACATTTCAAAAAAGTGTTGCAGTTATAAAAACAATTCCTGAAATATTAAATAATAAATATTGTAGTTATGTTTTAAAATCTGATTTAAAACAATTAATGAAAATATCGTCAGGAACTGCCGTACCAAATTTGTTATTAGGAACATTAAAAAAACATACTATTAATATACCTCTTAATCTTGAAGAACAACACCGAATCGTTCAAGAAATCGAAAGCCGTTTGAGTGTTGCAGATAAAATGGAGGAAAGTATTGTGCAAAGCTTGCTACAAGCAGAGGCATTGCGGCAGAGTATATTGAAAAAGGCATTTAGTGGGGAGTTGGTTTAAAATAACATAAATGAAAAATAAATTAATAAAGTTAAAAGAATATTATATTAATAGCTCTGAAGACAGAAAAATTCTGCTTTGGTCACTGGGAATTTCTTTTTTAATAATATTATTTTTTTTAATAAAGATATCTTTTAATGGTTTCTGGATTTGGGGAGGAAACCTTGCATTTGCAGAAACTGGCCAGTTTGGAGATTTTGTAGGTGGTGTTATAGGAACAATTTTTTCTGGAGCTGCTTTCTATTTTCTTTATATTACTTTAGTTGAGCAACGTTCTGCAAGTATTAGTCAGTTAAACTCATTTGAAAGAGAACGTTTAGAAAGTAGATTTTTTGAATTAATAAAAATGCATAGAGAAAATGTTTCAGAATTCAAATTTAATGCTGTAAAACATATCGCTAATGAAAATTCTATGCAAATAGAAAAAAAAGAATATGAAGGCAAAGCAGTATTCAATATAATATTTAAACAATTTGTCATTTGTAGAAATGAATTAGAACCATTTTTTAGAATGAAAAGAGTTTATGAAATACCATATAAAAAAAAATTAGCTGAAAATGAATTCGTCAAAAAAAACAAAATTAGTTTGTCTCTTCTTGGTAAAATTGATATTTGTTATAGTATCGTATTTTATGGTGTAAGTTCAGAGGGGTTAATATTATTGAGAGAAAAATTTAAAGGTAGATATAAAGAAAAATTCGTTAATGATATTCTTAATTTTATAAGTTTAAAACCATCTGAAAATAGAGATATTCTTCCAAAATGGGAGAAAGTTTTAGCTAAAAGTTCAAAAGGAAAAAAAATTAAAATAACTAATGATATACTTTATAAAAGAAGTGAAAATAAGTTTCGAGATGATAGCAGTGAAGATAATTACATAATTGACAACTACCATAATAAATTTGTTAAATATTATGGAGGTCACCAATTTAGATTAGGTCATTATTATAGACATTTATTTCAGACAGTTAAATATATTAATGAACAAGAGAAATTAAGTTATAAACAAAAATATGAATACATAAAAATTTTAAGAGCTCAACTTTCAACATATGAACAAACTATATTACTTTTAAACTCATTATCAACTATGGGTTATTCTTGGGAACTGATACCCGATATAAATTCAGACGTGAAAAAATATAATTCAAATGATTTTAATCTAATAACAAAATATAATCTAATTAAAAACATTTCTGGCGACACAATTTTTGGTCTACCTTTTAAAATATTTTATCCTGAAGTTGAATATGAAGGTTCTGATTTTAAAAGAGATAATAATAACTATAATTAAAAATGAGCAAAGAAAACACAAACGCATCTAGTATAGTTAGTAAAGTATGGGCTTTTTGCCAAACGTTGCGAGACGATGGTGTAGGCTATGGCGACTACTTGGAGCAACTAACGTATTTGTTATTCCTAAAAATGGCAGATGAGTACACAAAACCGCCCCACAACAGAACGATGCCCATTCCGAGCGAGTTTGCGTGGGAGACTTTAATTAGCAAAAGCGGTAGTGAGTTGGAGACGCATTACAACACCATGTTGCGGGAGTTAGCCAAAGAAAAAGGCATCTTGGGGCAAATCTTTGTAAAGAGTCAAAACAAAATACAAGACCCCGCCAAGCTGTACAAACTAATTGCACTTATTAATGCCGAAAACTGGATCTTGATGGGCGTAAAAGACAAAGGCGATATCTATGAAGGTATTTTAGAGAAAAACGCCGAAGATACCAAAAGTGGTGCGGGACAGTACTTCACTCCTCGTCCCTTAATCAAAGCTATGGTTGCATGTTTGCGTCCTGAACCCAACAAAACCATAGCCGACCCAGCTTGTGGCACGGGTGGTTTCTTTTTGGCAGCTTATGATTGGATTGTAGACAATCGAGAATTAGACAAAGAGGCCCGACAGTTCTTGAAATACGAAACCTTTTTTGGCAATGAGATTGTAGCCAGTACACGACGATTGGCGTTGATGAATTTGTTCTTGCACAACATTGGCGACATCGATTCAGATAATTTTATTTCCCCTAATGATTCTTTGATTACCGATTCGGGTACGCGCTATGATTATATCTTAGCCAATCCGCCTTTTGGTAAAAAAAGTAGTATGACTTTTACCAATGAATCTGGCGAACAAGAGAAAGAAGACTTGACTTATAACCGTCAGGATTTTTGGGTCACCACAAGTAACAAGCAATTGAACTTTGTGCAACACATTCGCACCATGCTTAAAACCACAGGACAAGCCGCAGTAGTATTGCCCGATAATGTTTTGTTTGAAGGTGGCGTTGGCGAAACCGTGCGTAAAAAATTACTAGACACTACCGATTTGCATACTATTTTACGTTTGCCAACGGGTATTTTCTATGCCAATGGCGTAAAAGCCAATGTGCTTTTCTTTGATGGAAAACCCTCTAGCAAAGACCCTTGGACGAAAGAAGTTTGGGTGTATGATTATAGAACCAACATTCACCATACCTTAAAGAAAAATCCGTTAAAACTAAATGATTTAAAAGATTTCATCGACTTATATAATCCAGAAAACCGACATAAAAGAACGGAAACTTACAACGCCGAAAGCAATCCAGAAGGTCGTTGGAGAAAATTTGGTTATGAGGAAATCATGGCTAGAGACAAAACCAGTTTGGACATCACTTGGTTAAAAGATAAATCGTTAGCCGACTTAGACAACCTCCCCGACCCCGATGTTTTGGCATTAGATATTGTAGAAAATATTGAAGCAGGTTTGGCAAGTTTTAGGGCTATTATCGAAGGATTAAAATAACAAGAATAAGTTCGGAACAATTTAAAAATTGATACTGATGGGAAAATTTGGGTTTTCATTTTCGTTAAATAGGTTATTAGGCATTACCCAAGCAAAGCAAAAATTTGCTAGAAACACCGGAATCCCAACTACCAAAAGCGGGTTGGAACGGAAAATAGGCTCTAGCATTTTAAAAATATTTTTTAAGTAAAGCCATTTGACAGATTGATTGTTATCCATTTATTGACATAATTTTAATTAAGCATTAAATAAATTTTCTCCATAAAAATTGTACCTTTTTTAACTTTATTAACTAAAAAAATATTCGAATGAAAGAAATCCAATATTTAGACCTTGTACTAGTTGGCATATTAAAAAATGAACGTTTATTTAAAAACTATCTAATTAGAAAACAGAAGGAAGCAGAAAATAATAATTTTGTTTCAGATATCGAGTTTTTCCAAAAATGCAATTATACAGTAGACCTTTTAGAAAACAAAATTGAAGCCCAGTATTTGGAGAAAAAAAGAGAATTATATCAAAAAATTGAATTGCTCAAAAGTGAAAACAAACCATTTGAAAAAGAATTAGAGTTAGCGGAAAACTTTTCACTAGAGCGCTTTAATGTTAACTTATCCACAATTACAAATGGAAAATATAAAGAGGAATTGTGGTTTAGTCAAATAAAATTTATTAAAATTTGTATGGCTGAAATTAACAATCAAAAATTCAAAATCACTTCTGAAATTAAAGATTTAGACATTGACAATTACCTGAATTTTGTTTTTTCTCAAAAATCAATTAGTAGTAAAACTAAGGAAAATGCTGTTCAAGTACTGATGAACATAAACAAACAAGAAAAAACAAGTTTAAACTACCAAATTTGGCATGACTATGTTTTTAACCAACAAAACTATTGGGAAGAACTTACTGAAGAAGAAAAAAAAATATTTGAAGAATTGAGAACAAAGTCCCTAGAGGAAATGAATACTTTATTTGAAAACTATATAAAAGGCAGTCCTAAACCAAGAGTTAAATTAGAAAAGGAGTTTGAAATTGCAATTATAAACCGATTATCTGAAGAACCTTTTATAGAAACTACTGCCAATTTTATGGAGGGGCTATTGCCAAAAGATTTAAATAAATTGGCAATTGTAATTGGTAAATTAGATTTTATTAAAAAATCACATAAACCAAAAGTAATCGAAGAACTCGAAGAAGCTAGAAAGAAAGAGCTGACACTTAGTGCAATTGCTTTAAAATGTTATTATGAAGGGAAAATTCTTAATAGAGGAAATTCTATAAAAGAACTTGAAGGTACCGAACACAATTCGAGCGATAAGCTTTATGCACATTTTTCAAAATGGTCAAATAACACAGATAGAAGAGCATACCCAGAAAGCAAACTAAAATTGAAAAATAAAATTGAACTATTTGAAAAAGTTATCGAATCATTGTCTTTAACAAATAGGGCCAATGCTATAAAAGACCTAAATATTTTAAAAGAATATTTAACCAAATATTAAAAAAAGTTACCGGTTATAAGCGGTTCAATGTTTTCATTTGTCATAACCTTTGTGGAACAATAAATTCAGCAAAATTATGCATAGGAAATTTAATTCCATTGAAACCCGTTTAAGAACTACTCCATATCTATTTCTTAAACCCAACTGTACACAAACCAAACCTGATTTAGTTAACTCTTTTGCAATATTTTTTGCAGGGACAGAACTTCCCTTACTTAGAGGTAAGTTAAACGCTTATAGAATAATACCTAAGTCAGTTAAAAAGCAATACCCTTTTTCCGAAAACCTTCTAAAGGATAAATCTTTAAAACCAATACTATGAGAAATAAAAAATCTTCTAGTCTTGATTTTAATGGATTAAAACAAGACAACCCTCCAAAAACTGAAAGTAAATCTAATCTTGTTGACCACCAAGCGGAACAACACAATGATTCTGAAATAGAGTTACAAGAAAAAAGTTTAGCACTACTCTTAGGCTCTGTTGAAGTTGTGGATTTTTCTCTGGAAAAAGAGCCAAAATTAATACAATGGAAAAATCAAGCAAACAAATTAAAAAAGACAGTACTTGATGCTGAAGGAAACCCTATTGATGAGGATAGCAAGGAGTATATTAAATACGAAAAACTACTCAAAGCAGCAGCCATTCCTAAATTAAAAAAGCAGGAATATT